>JBKPBJ010000115.1:0-6000 GCA_046726875.1 Verrucomicrobiota bacterium | reverse complement strand
TTAAGAAACTGGTAGCGCTCGCGATTGCGCTTGAACTCCATTTCCAAATTGAGTCCCAACGCGCGCGGCGAACCAAAGAAATCGACCTGAACGGAGTGATCGACTACCAGATCGACCGGCACGAGCGGCTCGATGATCTTTGGTTCGCGCCCGAGCCGTTGCACAGCGCTGCGCATCGCCGCGAGGTCGACAATCAGCGGAACTCCGGTGAAGTCCTGCAAAACAATGCGCGCAACGACGAATGGGATCTCCTCGTTCGCGGGTGATTTCGCGTTCCATTTCGCAAGCGCTTCAACATCTTTCCGCCGGACCTTTTTCCCGTCGCAGTTGCGCAGCACTGATTCGAGGACAATTCGAATGCTCACCGGCAGGCGCGAGATTGTTCCGATTCCTTGCTCCTCCAAAGCCGGAAGTGAAAAGAAAAATCCTTCGCGGCCCTTACCGGCATCGAATTTTCTCAGAGTCTCGAATTCGTCACGCATTTTTTCGATTTAGCGACGCCAATGACGCAAAGGACACAAGATCGCGTTGAACGCGTGCGTGTCGTCCCTGGCGTCCCTTGTGTCTCTGCCTTTTGTCATTTCAATTCTTCCAGCTTCGCTTTAATCTTTTCAAAATTCGGCAACTGCCGCGCATCGTCATTGCTCTCGGCGTATTGGATCACACCATTTCTATCGACGACGAACGCAGAGCGCTTGGGCACGCCGCTCATGCCGAGATTCATTTGCGGCAGGAACGAGTCGTACATCACGCCATATTCCTTTGCGACCTTATGGTCATAGTCGCTCAGCAGCGGCACGGTGATTTTCTCTTTTTGCGCCCACGCTTCCTGCGCAAAGGGATTGTCGCCGCTGATCCCGTACACGGCGGCGTTCAAATCGGTATAGCCATTTAGGCCTCCGCTGACTTCACACATCTCCGTCGTGCACGTGCCCGTGAACGCCATCGGAAAGAAAAGCAGCAATGTGTTTCCCTTCCCGAAATTGTCGCTGAGCCTGATCTGCTTCGGCCCATCAGCAGTCTTTGTCGATAAAGTGAAATCTGGCGCTCTGGTTCCAACGGCAAGTGGCATAAGTGTGTCCTCTAGTTCGAGTTAATTTCTGAGGAGCAATTCAGTATAGGATCGACATCGAGCGGGTCAAAGCAGAACGTGAAGCGGTGAAGCGTTGAAGCGGGAAGTCCAATTGTCATTCGCAGCGAAGCTGCAACGCAGCCCCGAAAACTTTCGGGGCGAGGCCATGCTTTCAATCTCTGATTACTTCTGATCGCTCAACTGCCCCATTGCGTAGTCAGAGATGTTTGGCTCCGCTCACCATGACTAAGGGCAGAAACGCTTAACTCGAAGCGTTTAGAGCGGTTAACAAGAGCGCCCTTGTTTGGTTCGTCGTCGTAGGCGGAGTCGAAGTCGACGATGGTGCCTCGTTCTTGACTGCCGACGGGCGATCAGATCGAGAAGCCCGGATGGGTGACAAAAGCGTTGTCGATGACGACGTTCCCTCTCTGGCGGGCCCGTTCGCGGAGTGCCGAGGTCGTCCGAGCGCCAACTGCGTAATACCACCACAGGTACAGCGCGCCGTACATCCATGCCCCCTCGTAGTCCCAAGTCGAGTCGGCGCCTGATTTCCCCGCGCCAAATGTGGATCCCGCCGGGAAGTTTGCGTTGTGAGGTTTTCCTCCTTGATGTCGCGATTCGTGAATCAGCGTTTCGGCCCGGCCCGGCACGTCCTTCGTATAAAAAAACCCGAGGTAGACCTCGACCAAACCGCCGGTCTTCGACCGCGCAATGGCCGTCCCATCGCCACAAAAACAGCGCAGGCTATCGATGTTCTCGCGCACATACCGGCGTCCCCAGTTCAGGATTGGGGAGCTGTAGCTGTCATTAAGGTAGTCCTGCGCGGAGTAGGTCAGCGCGTAGCAGCCGTTGAAGGCCCGCGCCAGCGGCTTATCGGTGTTGCAGCAGTCATCCCATCCCCAACCGTCGTCCCAATAGGCTTTGTTTCCGTGGAACCCGTAGGTGTTCCAGAAGTAGTCTACGTAGGCTTGATTGCAGATGACGGCGCCGTAAAAATTGTCGCCCGTGGCGTTCTTATCCGGCACCGTATATGTGCACGTCGCCATTTGTTAGTGCTCCTCACGGCCAAGATCGTGCGAAGGTACTTCTTCTTTCACATCCGGGGGGACCACGAAGCGGCCGCCGATGGGTTGAGGAACCTGCCGAACGTCCACTCGGCGAATCTTCAAGAGCCGCTCTTCGCCTTTTGCTTTCAGCTTGGCCCGTAGTTCTTTCTTGTCCTGATCTGTGCCGGTCTCCATCAAGCCTTGGACAGATGCCCGCCTGATGGAAAACCTGCCATTGCCACTGTGGCGTAGGAGCGCCCGTCTGGCCTCCTCGACGCCGTCGGCACTCAGCTTCGCCAACCCATCGACCGCCGTGGTCCTGATGATCACCTCTTCGGTGACGCTAGAGAAGTCATGCGACTCCTTAAACTTCTCCGGCGGAATTTTGCTTGCGACGATGCGGTTCAAGACGTTGACAGCTTTGGGGTCGCGAAGGTCAGAGAGAAGCTGGACCAGCGACCACCGATCCAGGTATTGTTCCTCGGGAAGGGCCTCGTATTCAGCTGCCACGATATCAACGACCTCATCGACCCGGCCTTTCAGAGCGGCGAGCGCGCGTCGGTAGTTTTCTTCCGCGTCATCGCCGACGCCTCCCATACGATTGACGGCCTCGACGATAAGGGCTTTGACCTCCTTGTTCCGGCTGCCTCGAAATGAAAACGGATGCTCAGCGACTTTGATCTCCAGTGTGTCTGGAGTGCGCGAAACAGGCGTGTCAGAGCTTTTTGCCGTGGCCATTGCAGCGTCCTTCCTCCCCAACCCTCATTTTCACCGTGTGTCTTCACGACCGCGGCGTCAAGCAAAAGCGTCGAAGCATTAGAAGACTCTCTCCCGAAAGCTTTTAGATTTGCAGCGGGCCATTGACTCTCCAAATCGTTAAGTGACTAAATGATCTCATGGAACTCTTCTGGTGGTTCTTCACGATCGTGCTTTTCGCTGTCGGTCTGATCGGCACCGTCGCGCCGGTTCTCCCGGGTACCACCATTATTCTCGCCGCTGCGATCATTCATCGGATCATGCTCGGCCCGGACAAGAGCATTGGCTGGTACACGATCATTGTGCTGGTGCTGCTGACGCTCGCGACGTACGCGCTCGACTTTCTAGCCGGCTATTTCGGCGCGAAATACTTCGGCGCCACGAAATGGGGAACGTTCGGCGCGATTCTGGGGGCACTAATCGGATTGTTCTTCGGGCTGATCGGCCTGTTCATTGGTCCGGTGATTGGCGCGATCGCCGGTGAAGTCATCGCCGGCAAACGCATGATTGACGCCGGCCGCGCCGGCTGGGGAAGTTTGCTCGGGAACGTTGGCGCGATGCTCGCCAAACTGACCATCGCGTTAGCGATGATCGCAATTTTTCTGATGAATGTGCCCTCGCCATTTTAATTCGCACCGCATGCGAGCAACGGCCAGGCTCTCAAGGTAGGAAGTGGTAGGGCGGGCACTCCGTGCACGCCGATGCCCAACGAACGCGGCGCGCAGAGGACTGCGCGCCCTACCTCAACATCGAATATCAACCATCCCAGTCCTGGTTTCCTGGCTTCCAGATTTTGGTTTTTGTGGTAAGTTCCGTACCGATGGCAGATGATCGCCGGTGGCCCCGAAAACTTTCGGGGTTGCTGGAGGAAAGTCCGAACACCATACGGCAGCATGCCCCGTAAAATACGCGGGCGCCGCGATTGAAAGATCGTGGCGACGGAAAGTGTCACAGAAAAGACACCGCCGGTTCTTTGAGAAAAGCGCAGGTAAGGGTGAAAAGGCGAGGTAAGAGCTCACCGCTCGCGAAGTAATTCGCGAGGCACGAAAAACCCCATGCGGTGCAAGACAAAACAGAGGAAGGGTAGCCGGCCCGATTAATCCTCGGGTATCGTCGCACCATGGCGGATGACAATCCGCCGGGCGTCCAGCTACTTGGTTCAAATAGCTGGATGAGATGAATGATCATCCCCAGCACTTTGCTAGCAAAGTGCTGGAACAGAATTCGGCTTATCGCCATCGAAACTATGAAGGGCGCTTTCGGAAACGAAGGCGCCCTTCGCTACTTCAGCTATGAGGATTCTGAAGTCAGAACACGCGACGCTGTAACAGTCAGAACAAGCCAATGGCGCGCTCAGGATTGCGCCAGAACCGTCGCAGCGCCCGCTCGATGACTCAAGACAGCGCAAAAATCAACGACTGCGAACGCCGACGACGTGATCGCGCTCGAACATCAGCCCATTGCGATAAACGTCGATCTCGCGCCTGCCGATGATCAGCCGTGATGTCGGCACGCCCTGTAGCTTGATACGCCTCTTGTCGCTCAATGATGTAGTTGTGGTTGTGCCTCGAGTGACGTTGACGCGGCTCAGCTTGCACCAGCTCGACCGTCGCGACGATCAGTGACTGCTGTTGCGAGTAGTCTCATTTTGTGGCGCTCCTTTTGTCTTTCGCTTTGCTGATGATTGGCCAGCGAACAGAGTCGTGCGCATGCTGTCGAGTGTTCATTGCAAGTCGTTCTCCGAGAATCATTCGACGTAGTTCTCGTTTTTTTGCGTGCTCGAAAACGACCGCTTCTTGAACGACGTTCGGAAGTGTCTTATTCTTCAAGCGATGTCGCTCTTTGAAAACGAAACACCTGTGTTGCTGGACTCGTTGGACGTATCGAATCAGAACGATCTTGGAAGCTATGCTCTTATGCTCGGCTTAACAGCCAACTATCAAGCATTCACCGCGCCAGCGGGAAAGCAGGCTGTGAAGCTACACTCGGTCAAGTTCTCGCTCGGTCGTATGGGCACCGTAGCGGGTACTTTAGTAGCGAAGCTCTACGCAGCCAGTGGCGCGTTTCCTAACGCGCAGCCTGTCGGGACAGCCCTCGCTACGTCAGACCCGCTCGATATCGCAACGATCAGTGCGGCTGCGACCGACAGTAGCGGCATCCTTTACGAACTATTTTTTACTGGCGCGAATCAAATTCAACTCACCGCTGGAACGAACTATTGCATCGCCATCGAAATAGCGACGGGCACCTTCTATAACCCAAACGGCGTCGGTGTCGGCGCTATGATTGATTGGGACTTGGAAGACAACCCTACCCACTACGGAAACAGTGGCATAAAGTCCGGCAATTGGGATGTGAACCCTAGCGGCGACCTCATCTTTTATCTCTACGCGACCACATGAATAGTCGCGCTTTTGTTTTCCTTCCCGACTTGATAAACGAACCGCCGCACATCCATGTAGCCCGCGAAGATTTCGAAGTGAAATTCTGGCTGCATCCAATTTCCCTCGCAGCGAACTACGGGTTTTCCCCGACTGAGATAAACCGCATCCGAAAGCTAGTGGAGGAGAATTGCGATTTCTTGATCGAAGCTTATGGTCGATTTCATGGCAACCGCTGAACTAGACACCGAAGCGCCTCAGGCAGTGCGATGCTGGACTGAAGGCCAGCGTGTCTATATTGATCTTGTTGACGAACGCACTATCAGTTTTCCCGCCTCAAAATTTCCGCGGCTGGCCAAGGCGACTCCTGAGGCACTCAATCAAGTGAGCTTGCGCGTACAAGGGAGAGCTCTCCACTGGGAAACGCTTGATGAGGACATCTGGGTCGGTGACGTCGTAGCGGGGCGATTCCCCAAATAACGATTCGGCCCGACAGAATTCGGCTTATCGCCATCGAAACTATGAAGGGCGCTTTCGGAAACGAAGGCGCCCTTCGCTTTGTCGGAGCACAGTGGGTAGCGTACGCGTCTCGCGTGCTGGTTGCGGCGTCCTCGCTGCCACAGGCTTTCCACTAATTGTGTCAAACGGAAAAGTGCGCTACCCCAGAACGACTGCGCTAACGCGCTGCAGGCTTCAGGCTACAGATGGCGTGAGCTTGGATTTTTTGCGAAGGAGCGGCAGGACT
>JBKPBJ010000114.1:0-6255 GCA_046726875.1 Verrucomicrobiota bacterium | reverse complement strand
GCCCACGTGTTAAGCACCCGTTCGCCACTAGACTTTCCATCGTATTGCTACAACGGAAAATCTCGTCCGACTTGCATGTCTTATCCACGCCGCCAGCGTTCGTTCTGAGCCAGAATCAAACTCTCCGTTAAAAACGACTCGGTCCCCGATAAGCCGGGAAACCGAAAGCTTGAAGATCTGACTTTCATTCACCGCGTGTGAATCGAAAAATTTTCGATTCATTTACGCGGGTTTGTCCGATCTAAATCTTTGATTTCAAAGAAGATCGACAGATAACGCACAATTCAATGTTTGCTGACTTTCTCCATTGCGAATTCTCAAGAAACGGCTGTCTCCAGACTGCCGACTTAGAAACTCACAACCACACTGTCAAAGATCGCCATTCTCTTCGGTACAAGGCAAACACCGACCTCGTCAGCAATTCTGACCAAAGATCGGCTCGACCCTGAGCCCGGAAGAACATCCCACGCCTGCGGGATCCGCTTGTTTCGCGGGAGATAGAAAATATAACCTCCAGAGGATTCGTCAACAGAAAAACTCCAGATCTTTACTGTGTTCCGGGCAGCGGTCGCCGCGGCGACTTCGTTCCGGCAGCCAGCCAAAACCCACTTCGCCCGACGCTCTCAACATTCGACTATCAACTATCAACTCTCAGCTTGTCACCTTTCCTGATCACGTACTTCACATTCGTCGCAGGCGGACGATTTCCGTACGCCCTTGTTGCTGTCCCAATTTTGATCGCCCCAACTTTTTCCATGGCCTTTTGGGAGCGAACGTTGTCTTCTCCGACGAAGAACACAACGCTCTCAACAAATTTGAAGGCGTGATTAAGCAATAATCGTTTCATTTCCGCGTTGAACCGGCCGCCCCAGTATTTTCGCGAGAGAAACGTCCAACCAATTTCGATCTCCGATTTTTCAGGATCATAACCGTAGAACCGGGTCGACCCGATGATGTGTTGAGTCTTCCGATCGATAATGACGAACGCGCCGCCGGATTCCAGCGCTTCTTTGAAGAAAACCCTGAACACTTCTTCCTTGTGACGATCCCGCTCCGGATGCTGTTCCCAGATCAGCGGATCCGATGCGACCGCGAAAAGCTCATCCCAATCTCCACGTGCGAGCGGCCGCAGCTTAAGAAGTTCGCCTTTTAGATGTGGTTGAAGATCAAAAGGCATTGCAACCACGAATCGACACGAATGGCCACGAATTCACAACCAATGAGCACGAACTCAAACCTTCCGGGGAGCACAGGGGCTGGCCTGTTCGTTTCGGCTGCCAGCGGAAACGGACTTTTATAAACTCCTTAACCACCGATGACACAGATTCCTCGGATTCTAGTTCGAATCCGTGTAATCATTGGTTAGGCTTTTCGTTCGTTTCATTGCGCGCACCGCCGGTAAGCACCACTGGGGCAGCGGCGCACCTTCGGGAAGAGTCTCCGCAGTTCTGTGGTGGCGGCGTTGGCCAGAAGGTCCTCCTGAAGGTGCCGCCGGTCGCCGAATAGAAGATTCGACCCCCCCTGGTCAACCATGTGTCGCGCGAGCAGGTCGAGCGCGGCGTCAACTTCGCAGAGACCTTCGGCGTAGACCAGCCGATCCTCCCGCTCAGCGGCGGAGCCCTCGGGCTCGTGGAGAAGTCGCCCAAAGTACCGGCACGCTGCCTCGCGATACCGCGGCTGGTGAGCGCCGCAGATGACGACGTACAGGCCGGCCCAACGCCGCTCGCCAAGATCGTTGCGCCATCGTCCGAGGAGCGCGTGCAGTTGCTCCAGCTCGATACACACGGCAAGGCGGTCTCGAGGGCGTGCGAGGCGAGAGCACGGATGTGTTCTTGGAGTCGCTCGAAATCCACCACGGCTTCCGCGAGAACCCTGTCGACGAGCGTACGCGCCCGGCACAGCAGCTCGGCGGGCGCGTTCGATGAGACGGTTGGTGGCGAGGACGTGCTCGCCAGCAAGACGTTTGCTGCGGCTTGTACCTCTCGGATCTGTGTGCGCTTTTCGTGAAGCTCGCTCGAAGTCAGCTCGGTGAGGCGTCCGCTTCCGTTTGCCATCAGGGCGAGTTGGACGCCGAACGCGAGATGGGCAAGTGCCTTGAGCTCGTGGTAGCGGGCTGGTATGACTTGCTCGCGCTGCCCCCGCCGTCGCAGAGGAGCGTCGCATCGTCGCCGATCAGGATAATTACCGGGACGCTGTCGCCGAGCTGCGCCAGGACCTGCTCGACGAGCCGCGTGTAGCTCTCGTGGAAGCCGATGTTAGCGGCGGCAAACGGTTCGTTACGCGGGGGGAGATCCCGCGCTTCGGCTACCTTGCGCTGCGTGTATGGGTTAGGGAGCTTCATGGAGTCCTAACGCGCCGGCAAAACGCCATATCCGTTTCGCAGATTTTGAAACTCGATCGAATCGCCACGGGATATAACTGGCGAAAACACTTGGAAGCACAATCGTCCAGAGGGGACTTCGCGAGCAAAACCGATGACCACCGCCCGCACAACTGCTCAGCCCTCCTACCTTCATCCTTTCGCGGCCCTTTCTAACGCGGCGATGTCGATCTTGTCCATTTCGATCAGCGCTTTCATGACGCGATTCGCCTTCTCAACGTCGCGATCGGCCAACATATCGCCGAGAAACACCGAGTTGACCTGCCACGAGAGACCGAATTTGTCTTTGAGCCAGCCGCAGCGCCCGGTCGATCCGCAGTCCGCGGAAAGTTTCTCCCAGAAATAATCGATCTCATCCTGGGTCTCGCAGTTGACCGAGAAGGAGATGGCTTCAGTGAACTTGAACAGCGGGGCGCCGTTGAGCGCGACGAAGTCGACTTTGTCGAGCGTAAATTCCACCGTCATCACGCTGCCCTTCCGGCCCAGCCCATCCTCGCCGTAATGCGTTATCTTCCCGATCTTCGAATTGTTGAAAATGCCGATGTAAATTCCGCTGCTTGCTCCGCCTCCGAATCGAACCATAAAAAAGGATTTATTTTCCTCATAAAACTCAGCTTAACCGCCGCCTGTCTTAACCCTCAACCCTCAACTCCCAACTATCCTGCGCTTGCTATTAGCGTCCGACACAACGAAATTTACGCGTCGAAAAGCAAAAACCGATTCTGGCGTAATGAACAAAATTGATTTCGCAGTTGGCATTGGCGGTGAGAACGGCCAGGGGATTGCTTCCACTGGAAACATTCTCGCGCTTATCTTTGCGCGGCGCGGACTGCATCTCAACGCCTACAACGCTTACCAGTCGATTATCCGCGGCGGCCACACTTTTCTGACGATTCGCGCCGGCGATGGCCCGGTCCGCAACATGGGGGACAAGATCGACGTGTTCATCCCGCTCAATCAAGATACGATGGATCGGCACCTGCATCTGTTGAAGAGCGGCGCGTGCGCGATTTACGACAAAGAGAAGGTCACGCCCGGGAAGGCGGCCGACGGCGTCCAACTCTGCGCCATGCCGATGAAGGAATTGACCAAGGGCAACAAGCTTGCAGTCAATACCGCTGCTCTCGGCGTGACGCTCCAATTGCTCGGGATTGAATCGGAGCCGCTCGAGACGGTCATTTCGCGGCAATTTAAAAAGAAGGGCGATGCAGTCATTGCCGAAAATGTGACCATCGCCCGCGCAGGCTACGATTACGCGGCTCAAAATTTTACGGCCTTTTCTTGGAAGGTACCACGAGGAGCCAAATCGCTGGGCATAATTACCGGCAACCAAGCCATCGCGATGGGCGGCGCAGCTGCAGGCGTGAAGTTTTACGCGGCGTATCCCATGAGCCCGTCCACCGGCGTATTGATGTGGATGGCGGCGCACGCGCGTGAACTCGGCATCATGGTCCGGCAAGTCGAAGACGAGATCGGCGTGATGAACATGGTGATTGGCGCAGCCCACACCGGTTGCCGCGCCATGTGCGCAACCAGCGGTGGCGGGTTTGCATTGATGACTGAAGCCGTCGGAATGGCGGGAATGATTGAAACGCCGATTGTTTGCATCGATGTGCAACGCGCCGGACCGGCGACAGGCGTGCCAACCAAGACCGAACAAGGCGATCTCTGGCAGGTGCTAGGCGCCGGCCAGGGCGATTATCCGCGCATTGTGGTTGGGCCGACGAACCAGCTGGATTTATTTCATACGATTCCGGAGTTGTTCAACCTCTGCGACAAATATCAATGTCCCGGTCTGGTCTTGTCCGATCTGCTGATTTCCGAAGGAACCACGAGCATCGATCTGGATGATCTGGACTTCCAAGTGAAGATCGACCGGGGCGAATTAATTCTGTCTAACGGCAACGGCAACGGCGCGAATCCCGCCAGCGGCTACAACGACAAGACGTATCTGCGTTACAAGAACACTCCGAGTGGAATTTCTCCGCGGGCGGTGCCGGGAGTGCCAGGTCACATTTTTACCGCCGCGACCGACGAACATGATGAAGACGGCACGCTTATCAGTGATGAATTCACCAATCCGCAGAAGCGGCGGATGATGGTAGAGAAACGCGCCCGCAAAATGCAAGGCACGATCAAGGACATCGCGCCGCCGAAGCTCCTTGGTCCGGAGCAGGCCGATGTCACGCTGGTGGGTTGGGGCTCGACCGCGGGCGTAATCCTGGAAGCGGTGGAAAAACTTGCGGGCGAAGAAGGCATCGTAGCCAATCAGCTCGCCATCAAATGGATTGTGCCGCTACACGCGGCGGAAATCGGCGCCATTCTCGGGCGCAGCAAGAATGTCATCCTGGTCGAGAACAATCAGAGTGGGCAGTTCGCCCGTTATCTCCGGAGCGAAACCGGTTTCGCCGCGCATGGTCACATCCGCAAGTACGACGGCGAGCCGTTCATGCCGCATCACATTGTCGAAGCAGTGAAAGCGCAATTGGCCGGCAAGACCCGCCTTTCCATCCCTAACCATGAAGTTAACGCCTAACGAACCGTGACCGCACCCGCTGCACCGCCCGCCACGACCGAGCCCGGCCAATTAACGAAAGAGACTTACCGCGGGCGCATCCATCCTGATTGGTGTCCGGGCTGTGGCGATTTTTCAGTACTCGCCTCGCTTCAAGCGGCTGTGTTCGAACTCGGCTTGCAGCCGCATCAGGTCTGCGTCATCAGCGGCATCGGCTGTTCATCGAATTTGCCCGGTTACATCAATACTTACGGCATGCACACGCTCCATGGCCGAGCGCTGGCGGTTGCGACCGGGGTCAGACTTGGCAACCACGAATTGAAAGTGATTTGCGCTGGCGGCGATGGCGACGGTTACGGAATCGGCGGCAACCATTTCCTTCACACCATGCGGCGCAATGTTGACCTCACTTACATCGTGATGGACAACCAGATCTATGGCCTAACGACCGGCCAGTGCTCGCCTACCAGCGTCAAGGGAATGAAAACCAAGAGCACGCCGCACGGAAGCGTTGAGAACCCGATCAATCCGATCCCGATGGCAATCGTTGGCGGTGCCACTTACGTGGCGCGCGCGTTCAGCGGCAAACAGAAACACATGGTCGAAATGTTCAAGGGCGCGATTCAACACAAGGGCTTCGCGCTGGTGGACGTTTTCAGTCCTTGCGTCACTTACAACAAGGACAACACCTACCAATGGTTTAATCCGCGCGTGAAAATTCTCGAAGAACAGGGCCACGATCCGACCGATTTCCACAAGGCAATCGAGCGCGGTTATCAGTGGGGCGAAGAAATTCCCATTGGATTGTTCTGGCGGCGGACTGATCTGCCAACCTTGGAGGATCTGGAACCGGTGCTGCACACGGGCGAAGGCCCGCTCGCCTTCCGCCCGCTCGGCATTACCCCGGAACACGAGCAGCGTCTTATCCACGAACTCCTGTAGTGGCGGCCGTATCGGCCGCTGTCGCTCAACACTCGACTTTCCAGTCCCGTCGTAGCCTCGCGCGAAGGCGGATCAACCGACTGTCTTAGCCACCTTGATCCAAGGCTTCTTCAGTTCCCAAGCTATCGCGTTCTCCGCTCAATTCACCGTGCGGTGCCGGCGCGCCGGAGCGCTGCTCGCCCGGACGCGGGTCTGCTCGCGTAAGCCTTTGTCCCCGACGCGAGAAGCCCGGATTTTCGACAGCGAGGCACATGCAGCCAGTTCCTTCGGCACAACCCTGGCAGCAATAGGTTTCGCCATCATGCGTATATCCTTCGCCGGGCCACTCATTCTTGACCATTCTGCAACCGGGACACGCCGGCATTGGAATCGAGTTCACCAACGAATCGCTTTCATCCATTTCTATCAGCATAAGTTT
>JBKPBJ010000113.1:0-3480 GCA_046726875.1 Verrucomicrobiota bacterium | reverse complement strand
CTTCCGAGGCATACCCCCATGTATTTGAATAGGCATTGTAATCGCTATGCACAGTGCCGTGTGAAAGATCAACTTGATGGCCTCCCGCGTTGTTAGCAATAAGGAGGTCGTTGCGCAGCAGTACGTTTGCCCCGGCAGCCGTTCCGATTCCTAACCCCGCGCAATTATAGATGATGTTGTTTTGAACCAAAATCTGGTTTTGCGAGGAATAAATAGCCATTCCAGCTTTGCTGCCAGAGCCTCCAGTTATTCCGCTAATGATGTTGTTGCGAATAACAACTCCGGCAGGGACGCCCCAGGTATCCGCAATTGTTATACCCTCGGTAGCGTGGTTCATGTTATGAATGTAATTGCGCTCGTACGTCTGCAGTGCGCCAGAAGGCGCTGGACTTGGTTGTCCCTGTGCCACAATTCCCCTAGAACCTTGGTCAGCATAAGCGCAGTCATGTATATTGTTGCTGCAAATAGTTAATTGTTGTATGCCACCTTTGACATCAATCCCGTCACCCTGCCCGCCCCATCTGCCGGCATTGTAAATCTCGTTATTCAGCACTGAGACATTGGTATGCGAAGGATACCCGGAACCGGCTGTGCCGGGGCTGCTGCCACCCCCACCCAGGTAAATTGCTTCCCCGAACGTGTCATGAATAACGTTGTTACGGATAGTGATATTGCTGCAAGGAGGCGCGTAGTAGCTGCTGCCTTCATGCGCTCCATCCGCAGTCGGTACTAGCAGCACACACGGGCCATCATTTGCGGCGGACGTATGAGATATATCACAATTTTCAACTATCCAGTTGTCGCCGCTAATCGTCACGGCTTTTGTGCCAGTATTACAGGTGATGTTGAATCCGTGAATCGTGATGTCACTGTATTTAATGTGGGAAGCATTCTGGCTAACAAAATCCCGAACGATACACATGTTGTTGCCCGTGTTCGCGCTCCACGCTGGGGAAGCGTGATTGGTGTTGTAAAAGCTTTTTCCATCCAGCGTTAGATGGTAAGATGTGCCGGTCGATTTCTTAGTCAGATCGATTTCAAGCTGAACGTGATTTCCAACCGTGTGATAATACGCTGGTGCATCGGAAGCCGCTTCTCTCGCCGAGAAATAAATCGTCACGTCACCACTTGCTAAAGCAGCGTTGATTCTGTGCCATGCCGACCGGTCCAATATGGCAAATGGCCGGCTTTGTGTCCCGCTCTTTACACCCGTCCAGTCCGGATCGACGTAGAAGCTTGTGCTCGCCTCGACCGCTCCGAAAAAGCCAACGCTGGCAAAAATGATCAGACCCACGCGAGTCATACGTCTTCGAGGAGCTAGATCCATCAGTCGGGGTATCGCCTTTGCGAATTCGGCTAGAGTTTGCGGAGAAGCCGCGCGGGATTGCCCGCATAAATGCCTGGGACGGTAACATCCTTGGTAACAACTGCACCGGCTCCGATGACGACACGGTTGCAAATCGTGACGGGAAGGATGGTGGCGTTGGTCCCAATGCTTACATGATTACCGAGCTTGGTTGGCCGCCACAGCTGCCGTTCCGCTGTCGGCCCCCCCCTAACAAACGGATCATTGATGAACATGGCGCCGTGAGAAATGAAGCAATCCTCCCCGATCGTAACGAGTTCACAGATAAACGAGTGAGATTGAATCCGGCAGCGCTTGCCTATGGTCACGCCTGCTTGTATCTCGACGAAAGGTCCAATGAAGCTGTCGTCGCCGATGGCGCAACCATATAGGTTGACAGGCTGTACCACACTGACACGCTCTCCAAAGCTGACGTCAACAATGCTGGCGTGAAGGAGCTGTGGTTGCGTCATGGCAGTGCTGGTTAGTTGCCGGACTCGAACCGTGAAGCCTGCTTAGAGAGCCGATAGACAATGGTCATCAAGCGAGTCACCGAATGCTACAAACTTCGCTTCAAGTGTTTGTTTGCTGCAACGACCGCGCAGAAGCGCTCAATTTCGTGGCCAGAAGCGTCTCATATGCCGTCAAAAGGTTTCTGCCAACTTTGTTCCACTGCAATTCCTCCTCAACGCGTCGGCGACCGTACGCTCCCATCTTTTTGCGAAGGTCAGGCTGCGCGATGAGTTGAGTAATTGCTTCTGCGAATTCCGCTTCGTTGTTTGGTCGGACATAAACCGCAGCATCGCCGGCAGAAAAACGTGTCTCTTTTAGGTCGAAAGCCACGATCGGCTTCGCATAAGCCATGTATTCCATCACCTTGATCCAGGTAGAAACATCGTTTAACGGGCTGGACGGGTCAGGATCAACACAAATATCTGCAGCTGCCAGGTTCGATTGCAACTCGTCATCAGAGACGAACCCGGGCAGTTCAACGCAACCATTAAGTTGGAGGCTATCTGCCAGACTGCGCAAGTCTTGCAATGAATCTCCCATGCCCATGATGACGCAGTGAAAGTCTTTACGTTTCAAGTCATACAATAAGTGCCGTAATGAACGCAGCAGATGATCAACACCATCTTGTGGATTCAAACTCCCGATGTAACACAGAATGCACTTGTCCATTGACCGCAGCCGTGCGCTAGGCGGAACCGGAGTCATTCGCATCTGGTTCGGTCCATTTCTTACAATGAAGATGTCGCGAGGATTCTTGTTCGCGCGCTTGATTTGAATTTGTTTGTATGACTCGTTCGTGGCGATCGTAACATCGGCAAGCTTCAGGCTGCACCATTCGAGTATTCTTAGCGCTCGAGTGACGAAACCGCCCGTAGCTCGATAGCGAGATCTGTAGAGCTCAGGACACAAGTCGTGCTGATCAAACACGAATTTTCTTCCGAGCAGCTTAAATGGTAGCGCCACCAAAAAAAGCGTATCCGGAGGATTGTGGGCGTGTATGGCGTCGAATCCCCGCTTTACAAAAATGTACGCGCTAAGGATGAGGCAGGCGATCGTGAAATAGCAATATTCCGCAATGTAGCCAAAGCACGATTTCAACTTAACCAACAGCAGATCCATTCGCTTAGCATCTGCGACTGGAGTCTTTTTAAACAGCTCCAATGCTGGCAGCCTGTAAACGTCGACGCGATTCAGGACCTCGTGTCCAGCCTGACCCTTTCCCCGAAGGCAAATTATCGAAACCTGGTAGCCCGCATCAACGAGCAAACTTGCCTCGTTCATCACGCGAGTGTCCTGTGGAAAGTAGTTTTCAACCAGCATCAAAATTTTCCTGCCCGATCGAACCATAATCAGATTGCGCGTCGCTGTTACCAGCAAATGCCGGTGTAATTCCGAGAGCCGTTAACCGTGTTGCCGGGCAACCTGATTAGATCAATAATCAACTTGGAGTCGCTATGATGAGCAATGGCTTCTTGGATCTCCGGGTTATTTTTGCCTATTACGATTACCTCGCTCACATCGATTACTTCCCTTACCGAAGGGACCATCAAAGACGAGATGTGAGGTATCGTGTGCTCGATGTACTGCTTGTTAGCACCCACTAACCTCGCCAAAGCAACTTC
>JBKPBJ010000112.1:0-4926 GCA_046726875.1 Verrucomicrobiota bacterium | reverse complement strand
CTTGCCGCTACAGTTTGCGCCTATGCCGTACAAAGATGTTGCGCAGCCCGCGGGCGAAAAAATTACCAGAACCGACAGATTAAATGTGCCGGATCAACCGATCATTCCGTTCATTCGCGGAGACGGGACAGGGCCGGATATCTGGGCGGCCAGTGTACGCGTATTCGATGCGGCGGTCGAAAAGGCATACGGCGGCACGAAGAAAATCGCGTGGTTTGAAGTTTTCGCCGGTCAGGCAGCGAAGGACAAATTCGACGAATGGCTACCGGACGACACGGTAGAAGCGTTCCGCGAGTACTTGGTCGGAATAAAGGGGCCGCTGACTACGCCCGTGGGTGGCGGCATTCGCTCGCTCAACGTTGCGCTACGGCAGTTGCTCGATCTTTTCGTTTGTCTTCGACCGATCCAGTACTTCGAAGGTGTCCCCTCGCCCGTCAAACATCCGGAAAAGGTGAACATGGTGATCTTCCGCGAAAATACGGAAGACATTTATGCCGGAATCGAATACGCGGCCGGCACGCCTGAGGCACAAGAAATTCTCGATTTTCTGCAAAAGGAATTTCCAACGCAGTTCGATAAAATTCGTTTCGGCACAAGAGAGAAAGCACGGGCCTTTTGGAAAATGGTTGGCGCGCCCGAGAGCGACAACGTGTGTGTAGGAATTGGGATCAAACCGGTCAGTTATTCAGGCAGCCTGCGACTGATTCACAGCGCTATTTCGTACGCGATTCAAAATCGGCGCAAGAGCGTGACGCTCGTCCACAAGGGCAACATCATGAAATTTACCGAGGGAGCGTTCCGCGATTGGGGGTTTGAAATTGCAAAAAAATATTTCGGCGCGGAAGAGTTCGACGGCGGGCCGTGGTGCAGAATTCCAATGGGCAAACCCGGCGGCGGAATTGTCATCAAGGACGCGATTGCCGACATCACGCTCCAACAGGTGTTAACGCGGCCGGAAGATTTCGACGTCATCGCAACACTGAATTTAAATGGCGATTACCTGAGCGACGCGCTGGCCGCGCAAGTAGGAGGAATCGGCATCGCGCCGGGAGGAAACATCAATTACATCACGGGCCATGCGGTTTTCGAGGCGACTCATGGTACCGCGCCGAAATACGCGAACCAAGACAAAGTGAATCCGGGGTCGGTGATTCTTTCCGGCGAAATGATGTTCCGCTACATGGGGTGGACAGAAGCTGCCGATTTGATTCTGAAAGGATTGAGCGGCGCGATCGCAAGCAAACGCGTCACGTATGACTTCGCGCGTTTGATGGAAGGCGCGACGGAGATCAAGTGCTCGCAGTTCGGGGACAACGTGATCGAACATATGTGACGCGGCCGCTCTGCCGCGAAATGACGAAATCCGAATGTCGAATGCCGAAAGAATGAGGAAGCGCAGTAATTTGTTACATCGTTACATCGTTACATCGTCGCCCCAATTTAACGGTTCAACGATTTGGCGGTTCAACCTGGCGAAACCACTCGTCATTTTTGTCCTTTTCGTCACTGCGGTCACCACCGCTTTCGCGCAAAAACGCGCCATCACCGATAAAGATCTTTGGGATTTTGTCTGGATCGGTGATCCGCAGGTGTCGCCGGATAGCTCGCCCGTCGCGTTTGTGCGCGTGACCGTGAACGAAAAAAAGGAAGGCTATAACACTTCCATTTGGTCAGTGCCGCTGACGGGCGGTGAAGCACCGCGTCAACTGACTAAAGGCGATCACGATACCACGCCGCGCTGGTCACCGGACGGAAAATTCCTGCTATTCCTGCGCTCGGCCGAAAAAGACGGCAAGCCTGAACCGCCACAACTCGCAATGCTGCCGATGGCCGGCGGCGATTCTTTTGTCTTTACCGATTTGCCGAAAGGCGCTGGCAATCCGGTCTGGGCGCCCGACGGAAAAAACATCGCGTTCACAAGTGACACGAACGCGGAGGACCTTGCGAAACAGGAGAAGAAAAAAAGTGAGGAGCAGGCCAAGAAATCTGGCGCAGCTAGCGCGACTCCCGGGCCGCGGTCAACGCCCGCGGCTACAGCGGCTACAGATGAGCACGAGAGCGACGTGCGCGTGATCAAGCGCGCGGTGTATCGACAGGATAACGAAGGTTACATCGATCCAAAGCATCCGACACATATCTGGATAGTGACGGCGCCGCGGAGCGCAGAAGAGAAGGTGAAACCGCGCCAGCTCACTATCGGCCGCTTCGATGAAGACAATGCGATTTGGTCGAAGGACGGCTCGCAAATTTATTTTACCTCGAGCCGGATCGACGAACCGTACTACGAACTGCCGAGAACAGATCTTTACTCCGTGCCCGCAGCCGGTGGCAAACCGGTTAAGATCACGACGATTGATCTCAACACGCAGTTCGGCCCAGGCGCAGGCGCGTTATCGCTCAGTCCCGACGGCAAACAGATCGCATTCGTCGCCGCGACGAACCAGCCGATCAATTCCTATACAGAGCCAGATCTGTGGGTGCTCGATCTCTCGCCAAACGCAAAACCACGGAACCTCACTGCCGATTTTGATTTCGATATCGATGGTTTCATTATCGGGGACAGCGCGGCACCGCGCGCCGGCGGCCTGAATAAGCCGATCTGGACCGCAGACGGAAAAGGGCTCATCGAAATCTATTCGAAGGAAGGAAAGAGAAATCTCGCGGTGTTCGACGCAACTGTAGCCGGGGGCGGCCCGTCCGCCGAAGCCGCCTACTCCGCCGAAGCAGCTGCGAAGGCTGGATCGGCGAAGGCGAATGACCCCGGTAAAACCGGTGCAGTGCAGGATTTAACTTCAGGAAATCACGGCGTGATGAATGTTCGCGCCACGCCCGATGCTTCGAAGCTGGTCTATGTGCTATCGACGCCGACTCGCGTTAACGATCTCTTTGTTCTCGATCGCGCAATTCCTAGTGCAACACCGAAGCAGTTAACGAATGTGAATGACGAGCTGTTTTCGAAACTGAATCTCACCGAGCCGGAAGAGATTTGGTACGACAGTATCGATGGCAAACGCATCCAGGCATGGTTGCAAAAACCGCCCGGTTTCGATACGCATAAAAAATATCCTCTGATTCTGAACATTCATGGCGGACCGCACGTCGCCTACGGTTTCATTTTCGATCACGAATTCCAATGGATGGCGGCTAAAGGCTATGTCGTGCTTTACCCCAATCCGCGCGGCAGCACGAGTTACGGCCAGGAATTTGGCAACGTGATTCAGTATCGTTATCCAGGCGACGATTACAAAGATTTGATGGCCGGTGTGGATGAAGCGATCAAACGCGGATACGTAGACGACAAAAAACTCGGCGTGACCGGAGGAAGCGGTGGCGGATTGTTAACGAACTGGGTGGTTGGACAAACCGGGCGCTTTGCGGCAGCCGTCTCGCAGCGCGATATCGCCAGTTGGGAAAACTGGTGGTACACGGGAGACTTCACGCTTTTCCAGCCGAATTGGTTTCGAGCGCCGCCATTCGAAGATCCGGATGAGTATCGAGCGCGGTCGCCGATCAGTTACATCAACAACGTCAAGACACCGCTGATGTTGGTCCTTGGCGAAGCAGACTATCGCACGCCACCAGACGCAGGCGGCGAGCAAATGTTTCGCGCGCTGAAGTTCCGCAAAGTTCCAACAGTGATGGTGCGTTTCCCTAACGAGTCACATGAGCTTTCCCGCTCCGGCCAGCCGTGGCACCGCGTTGAGCGTTTACAGCACATTGTCGGCTGGTTTGACCACTGGCTGATGGGGGTGGCGAAACCGGAATACGAAATCACATCGGAGGAAGAAGTGCCGGTTAAACCACGGCAGGGCGAAAAACCGATGCAACCGAAAACGGCGGCACCGCATCACGCAGGGGAATAGCTGTAGCCGCCGCCCTATGGGCGGCGCGCACGCTTCGCACAACGAAGCGGCTACAGATCATCTAAAATCATGCGATTCGCTCCCGACGAGTTTTTCGTGAACGAGCGCCGCGCCCGCATCGCTACGCGCAAGCGTTGCGGGCAGCGGTTTGATCTCGCGTGCTCTGATCAAAACAACGCCGTCTGAATTCTGGACCTGGCCTTCGATGAGAAGAAAGGCTTCTTCAGTGATCACCAGCCGGAAGCGTTCGAACAAGTCTGGTTCGACAATTGCGTTTGAAACGCCGGTCTCGTCTTCGAGACTGATAAAAACAAATCCTTTCGCCGTACCGGGACGCTGACGGCAAATGACGTTCCCGGCGATCTGAATGATTGAACCATGCTGCGCCTGAATGAGGTCGGTCGCGCGCCAAATGTTTGGCAACTTCTCACGCAATAGTTTCATCGGGTGCGGTCCGGTGGTCAGATTCATGGTTTCGTAATCCGCTTTGACGCGTTCTGGTAAGGTCATTGGCGCAAGCGGAGCGCGGGCGCCCCGCCCGCTCTTTTCGGCGCCCTCGCCGAAAAGCCCTGAAGACGTGTCCCGCGAGGCGCGGGACACAGCGGGCGAGGCGCCCGCGCTCCCCAGAAGATCGTCATGCAGCGTCTCTTCCACGCGCCACATCGCAACGCGCCGATGTTCGGCAAAATAATTTAGGGCGCCGAGCTCAGCGAGTGCTCGCAATTCGTCTTTCGCAAGCGGGACACGCCGTTTGAAATCGTCCAACGACTTGAATCGGCGATTTTTTCGTTGTCGCTCGATTTGTTCACCGTGTTCCTGGCGCAATCCGTTCACAACGCAAAGCCCAAGCTGAAACGTGTTGTCGTCGACAACCGTGCAGCGCCAATCGGATTCCGAGACGCAAACCGGTTTGATCTTAAGGCCGTGTCGCTGCGCATCTTTCACAATGGTGGCCGGGGTGTAAAAGCCCATGGGCTGATTGTTCAACAGGCTCGCGTAAAATTCCGGTGCGCGATGCACTTTCAAATAAGCACTGCCATAAGCCAGAATGGCGAAGCTGATC
>JBKPBJ010000111.1:0-7441 GCA_046726875.1 Verrucomicrobiota bacterium | reverse complement strand
GCGGATCGAGCTGGGCGTGCCGGATCGCACCAGCGAGCGCGCAATGCTGCTGGGAATGGATCGCCGCGAAATGCTCAAGGAGTTAAAGCCGGTGATGAGTCCGCGAACATTGATCGAGATTCAAGATAACGTGCGAAAGGTGCACGCCTCCCCGGCGTTACTCGATTATCTACAGGACTTGTTGGATGCCTCGCGACAACGCCACAGCACGGGGCTATCCCCGCGCGCCGGGCTCGCGTTGCTCCACGCGTCACAGGCTTGGGCGCTGATGCACGGACGGGAGATGGTCCTTCCCGAAGACATCCAGGCCGTGGGAGTCGCAGTGATGGCACATCGCCTCGGACACGACCTCGAACAGTCCGGGCAAAGCGGACGCACACTTGCTGACAATCTGCTTCACAGCGTACCCGTGCCGTGAAAGCCGGAAAGTTTTCGTTGGTCTATCCAACTGCAGGTTTTGCGGCGCTGTTGTTTGTCCTTGCCGCGATGTGGTACGCAGCGTCGAGCCAAAACAGCGCAGCGATTTACCTGCTCTTGTTCTTGCTAGCTTCGCTCTTCATGGTGTCGATTCCGCATACGCTAAACAATCTTGCAGGCGTCACTGTGACGGTTGAATCCGCCAAGCCCACGTTTGCAGGCCACGAAGTATGCTTGCCAGTTGAGATCGCGAACATATCCCGCGCGACACGTTATGGAGTCGAAGTGGTCTTGCCGGGTGCGGACAACACGCGTGAACGCCTCGACTGCATTCCTGGCGAGAGCGCGGCCCGTCTGACCCTTCGATTTTCCGCCCGTCACAGAGGCGAACATGAAATAAAAGCATTAGACCTAACGAGTTGTTACCCTCTCGGGTTTATGCGTGCGTCGAGGAGATTTGTGTCTAATCAGACCTACCTCGTCTATCCCAAGCCGGCGGGAAATCCTCAGCTGCCGACGAACCGCTCACGCTTTACCGATAGCTGGGTTCAGCAAGGCGTCGGGTATGGCGACGATTTTGCGGGGGTCCGCGCCTATGTCCGGGGAGAATCCCAACGTCACATTGATTGGAAAGCTGTGGCGCGAGGGCAACCACTTATGACAAAACAGTTCGCTGCCGAAACCAGGGGGGCGGTGTGTCTTGATTTTTCCGAGGTCCCCTTTGCGGATGTGGAACAAAGGCTGTCACAGCTCACGCTGTGGGTGATCGAGGCTGAACGTGCGCGGCAACCTTATGGCCTTCGTCTTCCAGATATTGAAATTTCTCCAGGCTTCGGGCAATTGCATTTTCACTACTGCCTGCGCGCTTTGAGTCTGTTCCGACCAACGGGGGATCAGGATGAGTAACACAAGAAACCTGATCAAGACCGACACGAGCATCCCGCGGCGCCCACTGCTTTGGATGGCGACAGCGTTGCTCTTCACATTACCTCCTTTCTTCGACTCTCTCGCCATTTGGGTTCCATGGCTTTTTCTTCTCTCGCTTGCGTTGAAATTTTGGATGGAACCGAGAGGCTACCGACTTCGCTCCGTCGTTTTGAAATTGCTGCTCGTCACGGCGGCGCTTACGACCGTTTTTATTGGTTACGGTTCTGTTAGAGGCGTTGAGGCAGGCATATCACTCCTGGTAATTCTCATGTCTCTGAAGATTCTCGAAGCACACACGGCGCGCGAGTTCCGGGTCATGGTACTAATCGGGTGGATGCTTTGTTTGTGTGGATTTTTCCTTTCTCAAGATTTCGCGACCGCTCTTTGTCTCCTGATCGCGTTTGCCCTGCTCGTGGTCGCACTGATTCAGTTTCATCGTGGTGCATCACCGGGCGCACTCTGGCCTCCGGTCGGCACGACGTGCAAACTCCTCCTTCAGGCGTCTCCGCTTGTGGTCCTCTTCTTTCTCCTGTTTCCCCGAATCAATGCTGGATTTCGGTTTGAACTGCGTCCCTTCCGTTCGGCAAACACCGGATTTTCGGATCGAATTTCCCCTGGAAGCATCGCAGCTCTTGCAAATTCTTCCGAGATCGCCTTTCGCGCCGAGTTTCCCGGAAGCAGCACTCGGCCGTCTGGTCCGACGTATTGGCGCGGAATCGTCATGTGGCGTTGCAACGGCATGGAATGGCGAGCTCCATACGCGCCGCGGCCGAAATCTCCGTCTTCCACGCTCGACATAGAGGGCAGCCGCGGCCTCCCAGCTCAATCGTCCAACGCTAAGGAAATCGAGCAGCGGATCACGCTGGCGCCACATGGCGCGCGCTGGATGTTTGCGCTCGACCGCCCGATCAAAACGCCTCCCGGAGCAATGCTCGCACCAGGCGATTATCTCTCCAGCGTCCAGCCGATTCGCAAAGCCCGCCGATACGATGTGGTGTCCTCAGAATTCAGCAGGAATGAGATCACAGCGCAGGAACGAGCCGAAGCGCTCGACGTTCCGGCGTCGATCAGTCCCGCGGTGCGCGACTTGGCACACTCTTGGACCGTCCAAAATAGTAGCCCGCGAGGTGTAGTAAACGCAGCGCTTCAGTTTTTCCGGACGCAAGGGTTCAGCTATTCGTTGACGCCAGGCCAATACGACAATCTGGAGGAATTTCTTTTCCGTCGGCGCGTGGGATTCTGCGAACACTATGCTGCGAGTTTCGCTACTCTGATGCGGTTGGCAGGAATCCCTGCGCGTGTTGTTGTCGGCTACCTCGGGGGTGAGTACAACGATCTAGGCCACTTCTTTCTAGTGCGGCAGGCGGACACGCACGCCTGGTGCGAGGTTTGGCTTCCGGAAAACGGATGGACTCGAGTGGATCCAACGGCCGCAGTTGCGCCGGGAAGAGTGAGTCTCGATCTCACTTCGTTTTTAGAGACACGCGTCGGTTCCGGGCAAATGAGAGCTGGCCAAAACGCCTTGATAGCGCGGTTGCTCCGGTCCGCCGTTTTCACCAACGTTCGGTTCATTTGGCAAACGCTAAGCTATGAATGGGACACTCGGCTTCTTGCGTTCGACGCCGATGTACAAGATGTCTTGCTAACGTCTATGGGAATCGCCAGCCGCGGTCCGTTCTTTCTGGTCATAGAAATTCTGCTCGTCGCAATCGCAGTGCTTGCAATTTATTTCGCATGGATGCAACTGCGGACGCGCTCTCGCGTGGACCGGGTGAAGGCGTTGTATGAATATTTCTGCCGAAAGAGCGCCCGGCTCGGTGTGCTGCGCGATCCTTGCGAGGGTCCGCTAGATTTTGCGCGGCGCGCTGCTCAATCGCTGCCTAACGAATCTAACCGCATCCGGCAAATCGCGGACACGTACATCGTGTTGCGGTATGCGCCACAACCTGCGCCGGGAATGCTAGACAGATTCGCAAAAGAGGTGCGCGCGTTTGCCGCGCGCCGGTAAGCACGGCGGGGCGATGCTCCGCGGGTCTGAGCGTTTGGCCTCGCTACAAATACTTTTCCGGAATTGGATCCTCTGCGCTCTCCTGCTGCCAAAAGATGTTTAGGATCCACCAGCGATTGCCGTCGTAAAACAACTGTATGCTGTTGATTCCGCGCATGAACGGTTTGGGATCGTCCTCGTTATGACGCGATTCATACGTACTCCAGACGTGAGCGATGCGTCCGAATTGTTCGGTACGCCGGGCAATTTCTTTTTCAAAAAAACCCTGCTCGGCAAAATACGGTTCCACACGCGCGATGAAACCATCTACGTCCAGTATTTGAGGTACAAGACCGTCGTTCGCGCCGGGCCTGGCGGTCGGAATTAGGCGCGCACCTGGATAATACAACGACCGCTCACGATTCCAGTTGCGCTTTTGTCCAGTCGGTCCGGAGATCACGTCATACGCGGCGGCGATAATTGCATCGATCGAGGCGACATCGGCGGGATCAGCGTTCGACGTTTTCATTTAAACATTGTTACGCGCCACTTGTCATTAGTCACGCGCTGCTCGCCATGCTCGCCCGCGAGGCGAAATCCGCATCGTTTCTTTTCGCACGTAGGCGCTACCAGCACGATGAGCGACGATAAATGGCACGATCATCGGGCGAGAATCGGATCGAGCCAGTCAAACATCTTTTGAAAAAATACCTCGCGAGCGCCTGCCTCGCAATGCTCCCCAGCGCCTTCCTTTGCCGCAAAAAGCACGTACTCTTTGGGACATCGTAATGCGTCGTACAAATCCTTGCCGCCGCCGCGCCGCCGATCGTTTTCTGCTTCGTCCACAAAGGTCGGACATTGGATGTTGCCGGCTAAGTCGGCGAGCGAGTACGCCTGAAACATCTTAAAATATTGCCACGGTGTCGTCGCACCGTGCACCCACATCCCGCGTCCGAGGACAAATCGTTGGGTCGTATTCTCCTGTAGCTTGTTGAAAAACGGTTCGAGCACTGCGACATCATTTTTCGCCAAAGCGGTTGCGATATCGGGCGGGAACATTTTGTTACTCAGCGCGGCCGGGTCAAAGAGGGCAGCATCGGCGATACAGGCAGCGAGCCGATGTTCGAATGCCGCCGCACGCGGTGCGAGATAGCCGCCAAAGCTACCGCCATATAGCGCAATGCGAGCAGAATCTACATCGGGGCGCGTAAGTAAATAATCAACCATCGGCGTTACGACCTTTTCCCAATCCGCGCGCATTGGCAACTTTTGCCTAACGAGCGCCCCACCCTGACCGGGACCGTCAAAGGTCAAGACGTTGTAGCCGCGTTCCAACGCACCGCGGGCAATTATAAAGAATAATTCCTCGCATGTCCCGTCGTATCCACCCGTACACAACAACGTCTTGCGCGGCGCAGTGCTCGCATCGGGTTTGATGAAATAGCCCGGCAGCGTTGTATTCTCGTATGGAATTTTAAGGATCTCGATCGGCGGTTCGAATAAGGCGGCCGCTTTCTGGAACGCGTCGGTTTGCTTGTCATATGCCTCGATGACGCGCGGGTCGACGGGCAGCGCAAACATAAAGATGTAGGCGGTGCGATAATAATTCGATGCGCGCAGGAACGCATTGCGCGCGCTGACCGCGTGCCCGCCGGCGCGGGACTCGATGGCGAGTTCATACAATCGGTCCGCATAGGATGACCACGCGTTATACCAGCTCGTCGCGTCGCCCACGTTGATGTCCGCGGCAATGACCCACGCCTCGCCGATCTGAGCACCCAGCGGGGCGTAACCGAGCGCGCGCAGAAATTGCCCATCGTACTCTGGATTATCGAAATAGATTTTCACGCGAGTTGCTCCTCTATCGTTCGATCCGCTGGACGCGAATGTGCCTTTAACCCCGCTGCAAGATTTTCATCGCGGCGTTGTGCCCGGGGATCCCACTCACCGCGCCACCTCGCAACGCGCTCGATCCGCAGAAAAATACATTTTCATATTCAGTCTCCACACCCCACTTGCCGATCTGTTCCTTACGCTCGGCAAATGGAAACGTCGGCGCGTTATGAAAGATGTTCCCATGATACATCCCCAGCTCGTCCTCGATGTCCACGGGGCTTTTGCTTTCGATGCAAGGTCGGCCATCGCGCGCCGGTGCGAGACAACTTTCGATCGGCTCTTCCAACCATTGGTTGATGCTGGCGATATATTTTTGCTCCGCTTCCCGCCGCATCTCCTGATTATCTCGCACAAACAAGCTCCACGGCGCGTCCAATCCGAAGAGCGTCATCGTGTGAAAGCCCTGTTCACGGAGGTCCGGCGCCAGAATGCTGTCGTCTGTCAAGGTGTGGCAATAGATCTCGCACGGCATTTTCTCCGGCAATCTGCCGTCTGACGCGTCGTCGTAGCTGAGATTCATCTGTTGGTAGCCTTCGTGGCTGTGGAACGTCCCGCAAAACGCTTCAGTCGCCGAAATTTTTTTCGCCTTCAATGTCGGCAAACGGCTCAGGAGCATGTTGATCTTGAAAACGGAACCTTCGTCCGTGCGATCCGGCTGAAAAAATCGGCCTGTATACTTTGCGAGCACGTTGCGGCCGAAGTTAACCAGGAGAAAACGTGCCTCGACAGTCTCGTTTTTTTCGCTTGCGTGAAATTCAACCGTGCGCGTTTTGCCGGTGACGTTCAGCGCGTGGACGTGAACACTTGTTAGGATTTCGGCGCCGGCTTTGCGCGCAGCTCGCTCCAGTTCGGAAGAGAGCGCGCCCATTCCGCCGACCGGCACCTTCCATTCGCCTGTCTTGTTGCCGATCAGGTGATAGAGGAAACACCGGTTTTGCAGGAGCGAACTGTCGTGCGGATGCGTAAAGACACCGACCTTCGCGTCTGTAAACACGAGGCCGCGCACCAGATCGTCTCGGAGATAACGCTCGATGGCGTTTCCGAGCGGTTCCTCAACCAAAGTGCGCCAGGCTTCGCGCGAGATTTCGTCCACCTTGAAACGGCGCGCCATTTCTTCTCTGGAGACCAGCGGCTGGAGCATCGAGTCCCAAACGCGGTCGGCGAACACGCGCGGCAACGCGTAGAAGCATTTCAACTCGTCGTACTCAGTGTTGTTTCCGGTCAGTTCACACATCGACCGGCGGCCCACCGCTTCATCGACATTGCTCAAGAGCAACGCGCCATGGTGTCCGTGCTTAAAGTATGGCGTGCAGGACGCGATCGCGCGCCGGCGCAACTCCAAGTTCAAGCCGAGATCGTGGATTATTTTGTGCGGAAACAGACTAACTAGATATGAATACCGCGACAAGCGCGCATCGTAATCCGGAAAGATTTGCTGCGAAGTCGTCGCGCCGCCGATGTAATTGTTTTTTTCAAGCAACAGCACGCTCAACCCGGCGCGCGCGAGATACGTCGCCGCGACCAGTCCGTTGTGTCCGGCTCCCAGGATTACAACGTCATATCTGGATTTCATCGGAAGTGAGTATCATGCGAGAAACCGTTACTTGCCACGCCGAAGCCTCGGCCAAGGCGGGTGGCCGGCGCCCAAAATGACGACGTGGTATTGCGATTTCATTTTGAATTCGGTCGCAAATGCATGCTTACATCAAATATTGCAAGGCAAACATCAAAGATTTCTTAGCCAATGGCCGCATTCGAATATCTGTCGGTTCTAATTTCAATCATTCTCGCCCTGGCCATGACGCGAGTGCTTGGCGGCGTTGGCGAAATGCTGCAAGCACGCTCGCAGCGTCACATTTACTGGGTGCACGTCATTTGGATCATTAATCTCTTTCTCTACCTTGTGGTCGAGTGGTGGATTTTCTACCGCTGGCGCAATCAGCAACCGTGGACATTTCTCCTCTTCATCTTCGTTCTAATTGGACCAACCCTTCTCTATTTGGCATCAATTCTACTCTTCCCGCGGGAAGCCGCCCTAGACGAATCAGTTGATTACAAAACGCACTACTACGCGAATCATCGCGCGTTTTTCATTATCTTCGGGCTCTACGGGCCTGTCGATGTTGTTGACACTTTACTCAAAGGCGTGCCGCATTTTCTCGAACAAGGACCACAATACGTCGTTAGTACTACAGTTTTTATCGTTGGCATGAC
>JBKPBJ010000110.1:0-2059 GCA_046726875.1 Verrucomicrobiota bacterium | reverse complement strand
GACAATGGGCGTCGATTTTCTCATCATTGGTGCCTCGCAACGTCCGGCGATGGCGAAGCTGCTCCGCGGCAGCGTAGCCACCAACGTCGCGCAGCATTTGCCAGAGTCGATTCAATTACTCATCTCCGGCTAGGATGGAAGTTGAAGCGTTAAGACGGAGCGGCTTTCCAGCCGGCGAGCCTCTGAGAGATGTCGCCCGATCCAGAACACCTTTCGGCATTTTAGGCCGACTGAGTCATTTCACTTTTAGCTCACATATGTGATCTAAAATTGAAATGGAGCCCGCGGCGTGTGATTCAGAATTGATCGCGCGCCTACAGGCAAATAGATGCTACTTTCGAATCCCGAAAAATGCTTCAAGCGCGCGCGTTCCAAGCACTTTCCAGATCTTAATCACTTCATAGGTGATAACCGTTGTGAACGTCACGGCGAACCAAACAAAAACTGCTTCGATCGGCAGGCCGGACCACGCTCCGATGTGCAGCCCCATCAGGTTGCGCGGCCGGTATTCCCACCAACCGTAAGGCAATGCGAGCGTCGCTTCCCAAAGCAAACTAATCAGCAGCAGCAGGAAAAACGTAAAACTGAATGCACGCCAGTTGATGAATTCCCGGGCAGTATGGAAAAACCCAGCCGATGGAATGAGTGAAGCGCAAACGAGATACACAAAATACCACGGAAAACCTTCTGGCGCCCCGGAGAGAAACTTTCGATACACAATCGCAGCCGCGATTAGCGCAACGCCAAGCAGCACAGACGCAAAATGAAAACGCACGATACGTGGTATTCCTTTCGCCGCCGCCGCGTAATCGGGTACATTGTAGGCGGCCATCCAGTATTCATCGCACCAGATGTAACTAAGCAGCACCAGCATGAACCCCGCGAGATAGAAAACGAACTCTTCGATGGGAATCGCCCCGCCAACCGCTGGTATTTCCCAACCGAGGATGGCCGATTTGTTCGGGAAAACGAAAAACGCGTTGCCAAACAACAGGTCGAGAAGGAAACCTAGTGGCGTCAGCACCGCGAGCGTTCGCCAAAACGCCTTTCTTGGAAACCGCAAATCAGGCCGGCAGCCAAACCACCATCCAAGCGCGCCGATCGGGATGATAAACAGGAGCAGGCTCCACGTGTATCCCAGCGGCGTCGGATTATCCGACGCGGCTTGCAAAATGACGGGGTGAACAACCGTCCGCAACGTGAGCGCAGCTGGAATGGCAAGCGCGCCCGCGATCCCGAAAATCACATAGAACGCTCTTCGATCTTGCACGCGTCGAAAGTTTAATCGGAACAGCTTTAACTTTTAAGATTTAAATGCGCCGCCTCATGAATCACACTGTCATGTTGAGCGAAGCGCTGCAACGAAATGCGAAGCATGAGGCCAGGCTTTCAAACATCTCTGATTCATTTCCCTTCCGAAGTACCCTCCAGAAGACAAACAGAGATTCTTCGCTTCGCTCAGAATGACATTTTGCGAGATCCTATTTAGCGCTCAAGACTTAAAACTGCCGTGACTGCACCGAAGGTCCTCATCGCCGATTCCATTTCGAAACGCGGAGTGGACGAACTCGCGCGCGAGAACGCGCTGGAAGTCACGATTAAAACCGGGTTGAACGAGCGTGAACTTGTTGAGTTGATTCCACCATTCAGCGCGCTGGTGGTGCGCAGCCAGACCAAAGTCACGGCTGATATCTTAAGCGCGGCTGCGAAACTGCGCGTCGTCGGCCGGGCCGGTGTCGGAGTGGACAACGTGGATGTCGAGATAGCGACCCGCCGCGGCGTCGTCGTGTTGAACGCGCCGGGTGGAAACACCATCTCGACCGCCGAACACGCGTTTTCGTTGTTGCTCTGCGTGGCGCGCAAAATTCCGCAGGCTGACGCAAATGTTCGCAGCAAACACTGGGACAAAAAGACTTTCGAAGGCGTCGAGCTCTACAACAAAACGCTTGGCGTAATCGGTATGGGCCGGATCGGTAGCGAACTGGGTCGGCGCGCGATCGCTTTCGGTATGCGAGTGGTTGCTTACGATCCTTACCTGTCCGCCACACGCGCCCGCAGT
>JBKPBJ010000109.1:0-14237 GCA_046726875.1 Verrucomicrobiota bacterium | reverse complement strand
TACATCGCGGTATCAGCAGTGGCGACGGGGATCGTGCCGTACCTGCAATTAGACGTACCGGACCCGATCGCTGTGGCGGCCGATCACGCTGGTGTCGGCTGGATGGCTTCCATAATCAAATTGGGCGCGATCGCCGGCCTCAGCTCGGTAATTCTGGTGATGCTGCTGGGCCAGTCGCGAATCTTCTGGACAATGGCTGACGACGGCTTGTTGCCGAAATTTGTGAGCAGGGTTCATCCAAAATTCCAGACCCCATGGATCACAACGATATTGACAGGAATTATTGTCGCCTGCTTCGCGGCAATTTTCACGGTGCGAGAAGCTGGCAGCCTCGTTTCCATCGGCACGTTGCTGGCATTCGTAATCGTCTCGATTGGGGTTCTTGTGCTGCGAATTCGCGAGCCCAACTTGCCTCGCACATTTAAGACGCCGGCAGTGTGGTTCGTCGCGCCGATGGGGGTGATATCGGCCGGTTATCTCATGATTTCGCTGCCGTGGCTTACTTGGGAGCGGCTGATTTATTGGTTTGCGTTCGGCATCGTCATTTTCTTCGGCTACAGCGTTTACAATTCCAAACTCGGACCGCGGAAAATCGCGGGCGAAACCGGGTGGTCCCGGGCGCTGAAAATTGCCGGGGTGATCTGGATCGTATTTGGCTCGCTCGGCTCTATCCTGTGGCTGGCACGCTATCGCACGGAATATATCCCGGGACCGCTTGGCATTGTCATCGGACTTGCGGGGTTCGTGCTTGCGTGGAGTCTCGGCGCATTGTTGAACCTGGTCGCCCAAGTTTCCGACCACACGCATGCACGTCACTTGATGATGGAATCACCGGCCAGCGTGGAGAAATAAGAGAAGCCGACGAACGTGCTCACGAGCCGCGGTTCGCTTGGAATCCGCGCACTGGGCTGGTCGCGGCGAATCGAAGCATGGCGCGGACGCGCCGCGCAAGCTTTTCGGTGTCGGTCTTCTTAAAATCGCGCTCTGCGGCTGCTATTTCTTGCAGCGACAGGTTCAGGTTGCGAAGAATTTGTGTATCGGACCGTGTTGCCTCACTAGGCTTGTCGCTGCTTAATACGCGGTTTTGAAATTCCGAGACCAACCTCGCTACCGAAATGTCGTTAGCCGCTCCGAACAAATTAGCGAGCTGTTGGAAACTGAGGTGAAACGGGATGGTCGCTAAATCCACATCAGCAAGCTCAACGCTTCCGTGGGGCGGCATTTCGACTTCCTCTGACGTCGCGACAGAATGCCAAGTGTCGAATGGCTGAAAATAACCGATCTCCACACGGTATGAGTTGTGCAAACCGGATATCGTCAGGTAGTGCACGGCGCTCATCGGTTCGACCGCAACTCTTGTTTCTACGACACCGTCCCCGCCAATCACTCGAAGATGGACTTGGCGATCCGCGGGCATCGCCTTTTCAAAGACGGATCGCCAATCAATATTCCAACTGGCGAAGATAGTGCGTGCATCACGTGCGATGGCGAACAGAAATGGCTGCCCATTCACACGCGTCAGGCCCATGCGATCACCGGCATCAACCAGTGCTCTGTCTTCGGCGAGACCCACCACGGGACGATTGCAGATTTTGAAGGCGCGACGTGCGTGCGATCTTCCCGCGTTGCGTTTGATTTTTCTTTTCGCCATTCTTGGAAGACCGTTGCGCAAATTAGTTAAAGGCCAACTGCGATTGACGCACAATCTCAAAATCAGTGAGAAAGAATGAGCCCAAAAATCGTCGAGCTTGAGGAGCTTTCCGATCGCTGCGAGAAGCTGCGGTCGGCCGGGAAGAAGATTGTAGCCACGAACGGATGTTTTGATCTGCTGCACGTTGGGCATGTGCGCTATTTGCAAGCTGCGCGAGCGCTCGGCGATCTTCTGGTTGTAGGGTTAAACGGTGACCGTTCCGTCCGCGAGTTAAAAGGAGCAGGTCGGCCGATCACAACCCAGAGTGAGCGCGCGGAGATCCTCGCCGCCTTGGCATGCGTCGACTTGGTCACAATTTTTCTAGGAATCCGGGCCACGAAGTTTCTCACTGCGGTCCGCCCCGCCGTTTATGTCAAAGGCGGCGATTACACCCCGCGGACGCTGGATGAAGAAGAGCTTGCAATATTGAAGGAAGTTGAAGCGGCAATTCGCCTCATCCCATTTGAGACAGGGTATTCAACGTCCGGATTAATTGAGCAAATCTGTAAGAGCAGGAGTTGATAAACCGCTTTTAAATGAAACGGCTGCCAATTGGAATTCTCGGCTCGGGGAAAGGAAGCAATTGCCGGGCAATTTTTGAGCGCATCCGGTCAGGCGATCTCACGGCGGAAGCGCGCCTGGTGGTTTCGGATGTGCTGGATGCACCGATCCTTGACATTGCCCGGGAATTTGGTGTTCCAAACGCCTACTTGCCGCCAGGCAGATTTCGCACGCGCTTGGAACCTCAAATAGAAGAACAGCTCGTGAAAATGTTGTGCGAAGCCGGTGTCGAACTTGTCGTTCTTGCCGGTTTCATGCGCGTCTTGCATGAACCAATGCTGAAAGCGTTCGCCCGTCGCATTATCAACATTCACCCGTCGCTTCTGCCTAAATTTCCAGGACTTGAAGCTTGGAAACAAGCTCTCGTCGCGGGCGAAACAGTGACCGGCTGCACGGTGCACTATGTCGACGAACGGATTGATCACGGGCAAATCCTCGCACAGCGAGAGGTCAGAATTTTGCCTAACGACACGGCTGAGAGCCTGCATGCGCGGATTCAAGTCCTTGAGCACGAACTATACCCGGCCGTTATCGGCGAATTCTGCGAAAGATATAATGAAGCAAGCCAGCAAGCTGGAGGTCGGCCAGATAAATAGGTCCTTGAAGCTGCGTGGCTATGCCTGTTCAGGCTTTGGCTCGCGCTTTAGCAGTTCTTCCAAGGCAACACCCGGCTTTTTCTCCTTATACAAGATCGCATACACTTCATCGGTAATAGGCGTGGCAATATTCAAGCGCCGCGCGCATTCCCAGGCGCTTCGCGCGGTCGGAATGCCTTCTGCGACCATTTTCATAGAGGCTGTGATTTCCGGCAACGGTTCATCTCGCCCGAGCCGTTTCCCGACGGTGTGATTGCGGCTGCGCTCGCTGTAGCAGGTTAATATCAGATCCCCCGCGCCGCTCAGTCCATAAAAAGCATTCGCCGTCCCACCCATGGCTACTCCGAACCGAACCAGCTCAGCCAATGACCGGATAACGAGTGCTGCTTTGGCGTTGTCGCCAAGTCCAAGGCCGTCACTGATTCCCGCGGCGATAGCGAAAACGTTTTTCAATGCACCCCCCAGCTCAACCGAGACTACATCCAGGCTGGTGTAAATTCGAAAGCGTGGGCTTCCCAATGTGGCCTGTAGACTCGCGGCGCAATCGCCCTCGTCACAGGCAATGACAGTCGCAGTGGGAAGATCTCTGGCGACTTCGGTCGCGAGATTTGGACCGGATAACACTGCGATTTTATTGTCCGGGAAAATCTCGCGCAGGATCTCCGTCATCCTCATCCCGCTGCCGTGTTCAATCCCCTTTGTGCAGCTCAGCAATACCGCATGAGTAAGACCAGTGATTTTCGCTAAGCGCGCTGCAACGTTGCGCAATGCGGTCGACGGCGTCGCAAGCACGATCAGGTCGGCATCGGCGCAATCGCTAAGTTCCGACGTAATGCGCACTGAATCCGGAAGTTGGAGCCCAGGAAGATAATCGCTGTTTTCGCGGATCTTTTGCATGCGTGCGATCCGATCCACGTTGTGGCCCCAGAGAACAACTTGTCGGCCATCTTTTGCCCACAAACCAGCTAACGCGGTTCCCCATCCGCCGGCACCTATGATTGCTGTCTTCGCAATTCTCATTTTCGAGTAAAGCGCGGTTCGGTACCACGTATCAGCCGCGAAAGATTTGAACGATGACGCCAAACCACAACGGCCGCGACGCAGGCGGAAGAATAAATTAGCGGTTTTTTGTTTTGATCCTGGTAGCCAACTACGAGAATCACGATCGGTAGAACGACCGCAGCTGTCATGGAAGCTAATGAAACGTATCGGGTCAGCCAAAACACAATTATCCAAATCCCAACGCCTATGAGCGTTGCTATTGGCGTCAAGGCCAACAGTGCTCCAGCGGAGGTAGCAACACCTTTTCCTCCCTTGAACTTAAGCCATGGCGGATACAAGTGCCCGAGAACGCTAGACATGGCCGCGAGGATTCCAAATATCTCGGGCGAATTCCATTCCGGCGGCCATCCGGGCGCAATGAGCATCGAGATCTTCACCGCCCCGAACCCCTTTAAAAAGTCGAGCGCAAATACTGGGTAACCATATCTCTTCCCCAGGACGCGCACGACGTTAGTCGCGCCAACGTTACCACTGCCGGCCTGCCGGATATCGATTCCTACGAGCCGACCCGCCAAATAGCCGAAAGGGATTGACCCCAGCAGATAACTGCCAACTACGAGCACGCCCAACGCGACCATCAGCGCAGCTATCTTAGCTTTCCAGCATTCGCAAATCCATCACGTAAGACATTACGGGTAAGCCAAATGTGTATAATTGAAATGTCGGCTGGGGTGATTCCACTGATACGCGCCGCCTGGCCGAGTGAGGCCGGTCTCAAACTTGATAGCTTCTGTCTGGTCTCTGATCTCAGCCCAGCAATTTTGTCGTATTCAAGGCCATCCGGAATCTTCTGATTTCGTTTCCTGTCGAGTTGCTGATTCTGCTCAGACTGGCGTGCTGCGTATCCTTGGTATTTGAAGTCCGTCTGAAGCAGTTCCCAGATCGACAATGGCAGGCACGATAGCATGTCGGCAGGCAAGATTTTTATATCAAAATCGGGTCGCTTGAGAAGTTGAGAAACAGGGATTCCGTTTAGCTTCGTTCCCACAGCTATGATACGGGCCTGCTTCAGCAGATGCATCTTTTGTTTGAAACCGAGAAATCTTGCTTCGCCGACCAGTCTCAGCGTAAATGCATGACCGGTCAGACGCTGATCCGCGTTGTCGTGTCGCAGAGACAATCGATCTTCAGCGCGACTGGTGAACATGCGATATGGTTCTTCTGTCCCTTTGGTGACCAGATCATCAATGAGCACGCCGATGTACGCTTCTCTCCTGCTCAACACTAAAGGCAGGCGGTTTTGCACTTTTAAAGCGGCATTAGCCCCAGCAATCAATCCTTGAGCTGCCGCCTCCTCATACCCCGAGGTCCCATTAACTTGGCCGGCAAAGTAAAGTCCACTGACGACCTTTGTTTCCAACGTCGGAAGAAGTTGCGTCGGCGGGAAATAGTCATATTCAACGGCGTAACCAGGCCGCATGATCTCGGCTTGCTCCAGTCCCGGGATCGAATGTAAGAAATCGAGCTGAACTTCATACGGCAGACTGGTGGAGATTCCGTTTACGTAGTACTCACTTGTGTGGCGTCCTTCCGGCTCAAGGAACAACTGATGTGAAGATTTATCCGAGAATCTAACGACCTTGTCTTCAATGGACGGGCAATATCGTGGACCTACTCCTTGGATTCGCCCGGCGTACAGTGGTGACCTGTGCAAATTGGCTCGGATGATTTCGTGGGTCTTTTCGGTCGTGTGCGTAATCCAGCACGGCAATTGTTCCACGTGGAACTTACCGCCAACAACGCGATTTAGCGTGAAGATTTCGCTGGTGCCACTGCCCATCTCCTCCGGATTGAAGGCGAACCCAGAGGGCGGTTGGTCGCCGGGCTGTATCGAGCAACGTGTAAAGTCAATGGATCGAGCATTGAGTCGGCAAGGCGTGCCGGTCTTGAATCGCCCGACTTGAAAACCCAGCTCCCGTAGGTTCGCGCTCAGGCTTGAACTAGCGTCCGCCATCCGTCCGCCGGCCTTACTATTTTCGCCCACGTGCAAAAGCCCTCGTAAGAATGTCCCGGAGGTGATTACAACGCTCCGAGCGGGGATCGCCACACCTATATCGGTCTCAACGCCGACCACCGCTCCAGATTCTGCAATGACGCGCGATACGGTCCCTTGTTTAAGGTCGAGGTTCTGCGCCTGCTCTAAAATGGCTTTCATCCGAAACTGGTACGCCTTCTTGTCGCATTGAACTCGTGGAGCACGCACCGATGGGCCCTTTCTCTGATTCAGCATCCGAAACTGGATTCCAGTCGCATCAGCGTTAAGCCCCATCGCTCCTCCCATCGCATCGATTTCGCGAACGATATGTCCTTTGGCCAGTCCGCCGATTGCAGGATTGCACGACATCTGCCCGATAGTGTCCAGATTCTGAGTCAACATGAGTGTCCGGCAACCGATTCGTGCGGCCGCCAATGCCGCTTCGATGCCGGCATGTCCGCTACCTACTACGACTACATCGTAATTAGTGGATAATTTAAACATAACTATCTGGAGACAAGATTATTGTTTCGATAAACAACCATATTCAGTTTTGCTGGAGCTTGAATCGCGCGACGCGCGACACGACCCAACACAACCAATAGCAACACGGTCGTAATGAAGGCGCCGCCCCAAATCCAATACTCAACCGTCCGCGGGTAACTTTTGCTGCGCATAATGCGTACTGCAAGTTGCCCCAACGTTCCTATGTACACATAAAAGAAAAGGCCAGGCATACGCCCCATCGAAGCCCAAAACATGTAAGTGCCAAATCGAATTCGCGTCAGCCCATAAAAGTAGTTCAGCAGGCTGGTGGGAAATAGCGGATGCAATTGGCTCAAGAGAATGATCTTCCAGCTCTCGCGTTCCACGGCGGGACCAAGCGCCCTCAATGTCGGGTTACGCGAGAGCTTTCGCCGGAACCCCCGCCCCGCGACGAAGCGACTCAGCGCAAATGAAATCGCCGTCGAAATGATGTTACCCGCAAACACGATAAGGAATCCCCACCATAGCCCGAAGAAGAAACCGCCTCCTACAGCGAGGATACCTCCCGGCAGCAGAAAGATATTACAAGCTGCAAACAGTAACGGGTAGCAAATCCCAGCCCACGCGCCCCAGCTCATCACATGCTCTTGCAAGGCTTCAACAAGAGTGACAAGCGGGAAGAATCGGGAAAGCGCCACCGCGAGTGCAATCGCACACACCACGGCTGCAGCTTGCCAGAAAATGACCCGGCGGACACTGAGCACGTTGAGATTGTGCGCACTTCACCCAGTCTGCGCAAATGTTTGCGGGTTTGCGTAAACGACTCGAATCATGCATAAAAGACACACACACCGGTGAAAGTGCGGCCGAAATCGATTGCTCCTGGCTAAACGTTCGAAGCCTGCAGGTTCCGATGACGCGGAATGCCGAGGTTGTCGAAAATCATCCGGGTAGCGTCCGACCGGTTGAGCGTGTAGAAATGAATACCGGCAACTTCATCTTCAAGAAGATCCTGGCATTGCTCCAATGCGTATTGGATGCCCACGCGCCTGACCGTCTCAGGATCATTTTGGCAGGCCTGTAGAGGTCGTAATAGCTTTGCCGGGAAGCGTGCGCCACCAGCCAACTCGGCCATACGTTTCAGTCCGTCGATGGAGGTAATCGGCATGATCCCGGCGACGATCGGGATATGAATGCTCGCGAGCAGACAGCGTTCCCGGAAATCGAGAAAGTCGCGATTATCAAAAAACAGTTGTGTGACAATGTAATCAGCGCCGGCATCCACTTTGGCTTTGAAGTAATCCATCTCAACTAATCTATTTGGCGTGGCTGGATGTCCCTCGGGGAAACCAGCCACTCCAATGCCGAAACCGCGGCGATCCGGATGTGCGCCGGATTCGTTGAAGCGGCGAACGAATTTTACCAAGTCAATGGCGTGTCGGAACGAGTCGCGCGATTCATCGTAAGCCATTCCAGCCGGTGGATCGCCGCCAAGCGCGAGAATATTTCCAATGGCTGACTTCGCGTATCGGAGCAGAATCGTTTCGATTTCCTTTTCGTTGTGGCAGACACAGGTAAGATGCGGGATCGGGTTGAGTCTTGTTGTGTGTTGAATGCGCTCGACAAGATCGTGGGTCAACCCACGCGTGGAGCCGCCGGCGCCATAAGTCACGCTGACAAAATCCGGCATGTATGATTCAAGATCGCGAATCGTCTCATAGAGCGTCTCGGCCGCCTGTGGCGTTTTCGGAGGAAAGAACTCGAACGAAAACGTAGGGGAATGTCCCTGCATGATTTCAGTGATATGCATGAGTCAGCGCCTATCTTCGTTCCTACCGCGACTTTCGGTCAACTCATCCCGAAACATTTTTGACCGCGGACTCAGATCTACATCGCATCAATAACAACATCGTTTCCGTGGCGACACCGCGCGATAGCCAGTGCAACTGCCAAAGAGAAGTTGAAATCCTGAGAGTTGATTGTTTGGGATTGTTTGGATTAGCGCTGTGGATTTGCTCTCGACTGTTCTGTGGGCGTGCGAGCAAGACTCGCGATGTTCGGTGGCGTATGGGCTCTTACTGGTTTCGGAGTCTCCGGCGCAGACAAACGCGAGTGGATCGACCGTCAGAACGTGCCGGCTTGGGTCGTCCAACTGTTTTCCGCCAAGAAGTTGGATGGGCAATCTGACTTCGCTTTCGCTTTGAACCCCTTCTACCTTCGCGGCGACTTCAACGGCGACGGCAAACCTGATGTCGCCATTCTGGTAAAAAACAAAACGCCCGGGAAACTTGGAATCGCCATTTGTCACAATGGAAAGAACTAGATCTTTCTCGTCGGGGCGGGGACGCCTATCGGCAACGCCGGCGATGACTTCAGTTGGATGGACGCCTGGCAGGTGTATCCCAGGTCTTGTGCTGAGAAGGGCCGCGCGGCAAACCGTTTCGGCGAAGCAATGCAGGTGGAAGAGAGCGAATCAGGCGGCGGACTGATTTGTTGGGACGGAAAAAATACATCTGGCAGCAGCAGGGCGACTGACTTTGATTTTTTCGGCGGCAAACAGCGCCTGCTGGCACTCGTTCAGAATAATGCGTTTCGCGTGGGAGACGAAACTATTTCGGCGAACGCATGTTGGCGTGGGTTTTTATTTCGCGCCTCTGCTTTTCAACAACGCGACGTAGCTCACGCTCCATGGTTTTAAAAGCGTCGTGAATGACTTTTTTTAGCAGTTCGTGAGTGCCGTTATCCATCTGCCTTTCATCGGCCACGAGCTCGTGGCGCGGTGCGACGGTCACATCGATCCGGCACCGGTATGGATTCCCTTTGTTGTGGGTGTGATTGGTCTGCTCAATGGCAACATCGCAGCGGTTGATGTGATCACAAAATCTCTCCAGTCGTGCTGCATAATCCAAAACGAGAGTATCGATCTGGCCAGACTTTTCCAGACCCCGGTACGATATCTTAACAGGCAGTTGCATAATTACTTAGTACTACGGCTACTGGCCGTTGAGGTAGCAAAAAATTTTAGTTCTGCATTCGGGTTCAAATTTGTCGCAGCGACCTGAAATGGCTGATCAGTCTCGCCCCTTCAACCTTTACCAAATCCGATTTGACATGTTCCACAATTCGCTGTCGCACACCGGCAGGCAATAGGTCTACGATCGCTGTATGAATTTCCGCGGGCGCGGCAAACGACCAGCCTTCCTTTCCGTTTTGCGAGACAATTTTCGCGATTTGGTCGGCCAGCTCTCTTTGAATCCGCCGGTCCATTTCTGTGGCCAGCTGCGTGCGCTCGGCAATTGAGGCCGGCCCGCGGTGCGCGCCCGCGCCTTCGGTTACCGGGAAACGCCCGGCCAAATCGCTCACCTTATCAACCAGTCTTCCGTGCGCGTCAGTGATGTTAAACGCTTGTACGAGCTGCAGGCTCGGTCCACGCGTCGGCGTCTCGTTTACCCGATAGGCTTTCAAGCTGCCGCGATCAGTGACGATCACAAGAGAACTCGGTGTCATGGCAAATCACTGGCGGCGCGCGACCGCGCACATGTCTGCTACCCTATAAACAAAATCGTTGGCCGTTGCAACATCGCGCTTACTCAAAACTTGTGTGCTTCGCAAAGGAGAAGCGTACAGATCACCCAGTGCGTCGCGCGCGTTCTTCCTCGGCGGTGAACCGGGGAAACTCGACGTGCCGCTTTTTCCAGGATTCTTCGCGTGCCTGAGCTTGCGTGCCGCCGACCAGTTGCAGCAAACAACAAGCTCGGCCGCCGAGATCGACATCGTCACCGGAAGCAAATCTTTTGGGCAGTGCCAGAAAACCGGCCGCGTCCTTTGTGTCGAGAATCAATTGCCATTCGAGATGTTCCTGGCCGGGTAACACAAAGGCAATGGGCTCGTAATGTGCGTTGATGAGCAGGAGAAACGTGTCATCACGGACTGATTCGCCCTCGAAATTGAGCACGTCGGTTGCATCGCCACTGAGCAGCACGCCGAGGCAGCGTACGAACGGCGACGTCCATTCTTCCTCTGTCATTTGGTTGCCGCCGGGATTGAACCACATCACATCTCGAATCTCCGAGCCGGGGATGCGGCGACCTTTCAGGAACTTCGGCCGGCGAAAAACCGGATGTTCTTTTCGTAGCTGTACTAATTTCCGTGTGAATTCAAAAAACTGATTCTGCTTTTCATTACGCTCCCAGTTAAACCAACTGATCTCGTTATCCTGACAATAACCGTTGTTGTTGCCGTCTTGTGTCCGACCCCATTCATCTCCGCCGCAGAGCATCGGCACGCCTTGGGAAAGAAAGAGTGTGGTGAGAAAATTCCGGCGCTGCCGGTCGCGCAATGCGTTGATCTGCTGATCACTCGTTGGACCTTCGGCGCCGCAATTCCACGACTGATTATTGCTATCGCCGTCGCGGTTCGCATCGCAGTTCAGCTCGTTGTGTTTTTCGTTGTAGCTGACCAAATCAGTCAGTGTGAATCCATCATGGCCTGTAATGAAGTTGATGCTCGCATAAGGTCGCCGGCCGCGATGTTCATAGAGATCGGGACTTCCGGTGAGTCGATACGCAATGTCACCAATGCGACCTTCGTCGCCTTTCCAAAAGCTGCGGACTGAGTCGCGGTATTTGCCGTTCCATTCCGACCAGGGCGCGGGAAAGTTGCCGACCTGATAGCCGCCTCCTCCGACATCCCACGGTTCTGCAATCAACTTCACCTGGGAGAGCGCGGGGTCCTGCTGGATCACTTGGAAAAACGGATGCAACGTGTTGAATCCCGAATGGTTCCGCGCCAGTTCTGACGCGAGATCGAATCGAAATCCGTCAACGTGCATCTCCTGCACCCAATAACGCAAACTGTCCGTCACTAACTGTAGCGTCCGTGGATGAAGCAGATTCAAGCTGTTACCAGTGCCGGTGAAATCGACATAGAATCGAGCATTCTCCTGATGAAGCCAATAATAGGCGAGATTGTCGATCCCGCGGAAACAGAGTGTTGGGCCGAGATGATTTCCTTCCCCGGTGTGATTGTAAACCACGTCGAGAATTACTTCGATGCCGGCAGCGTGCAGGCTGCGCACCATTGCTTTGAACTCAGCAACCTGTTGGCCCATTTGTCCACTGCTAGAATATTCTCCATGCGGAGCGAAAAAGCCGATCGTGTTGTAGCCCCAATAGTTCGTTAGGCCATTATCGACCAAAAGTTTCTCATCGATGTGCGCGTGCACAGGGAGTAATTCCACCGCGGTCACACCGAGTTTTTTGAAATAGGCGATGGCAGGGAGGCTACCCAGGCCCGCATAGGTGCCGCGCATTTGTTCCGGCAACTCGCGCCAAAGTTTGCTGAAACCCTTCACGTGCACTTCGTAGATCACAGATTCGTGCTGTGGAATCGCTGGATTCTTGTCACCCTGCCAGTCGAATCCGGTGTCGATCACAACTGATTTCGGCACGCCCCATGCATCGTCGCGAAAATCCCGGGTCAAATCTTCCTTCTCGCTGCCGATGACATAACCGAACATTTCATCAGCCCAGCTTACGGCTCCGGCGATCGCTTTCGCGTACGGATCAAGGAGGAGCTTCGAGCTGTTGAAACGCATGCCCCTCTCTGGTTCGTAAGGGCCGGATACGCGAAAACCGTACAACTGTCCCGGCCGCGCATCGGGCAAAAAGACATGCCACACCTGGTCAGTACACTCCTTGATCGGGATCCGGATGTCTTCTTTCGCGTGTTCCATGCTGTCGACCAGGCAAAGCTCAACTCCGCTGGCGTGCTCGGAAAAAATTGCAAAGTTCACGCCGTTACCCGTCCAGGTTGCGCCCAGCGGATACGGCTGACCGAGAAACGTTCGTACCGGAGTCATAAACGCGCCGCGCATTTATCCGGCATTGACCCCATGTTAGCAATGAGGAATGGCGCGCGGGATAAATCCTGGCGTAGTTGCGTTTGATTTGAAACCCTGTCGAAACCTCACAACGTGAAACGCACGATAATGTTCGCCGCTCTAATTCTGATTTGTGCTTTCGCGATTTACCTCTATGGGCATCACAATTGGAATTCCTTGCCAGCCGGAACCACCATCGATCGCATCGTCGTGGAAAAATCAGCAAGGCGATTATCGATGTTTCGGGATGGTAATCAGATAAAGACCTACCGAATCGCTTTGGGTCGGAACCCGCTAGGCGCGAAGCAGGAAGAAGGCGATATGAAAACGCCGGAAGGGATCTACAAGATCGATGGCCGAAATCCGCAAAGCAGTTTCCATCTCGCGCTGCACGTTTCTTATCCATCGGATGAAGACGACAAGCGTGCGGCTGAACACGGAGTTTCGGCGGGTTCTGACATCATGATCCACGGAATTCAAAACGGACGTGGCTGGATTGGCGCCTTTCATCGCTGGAACGATTGGACCGCCGGTTGCATCGCAGTTACCGACGAAGAGATCGAGGAACTCTGGCGGGTTACGCCGGACGGGACGACAATCGAGATTCGTCCTTGAGCGGCCAGAGTATTTGTCCCCGCCGCGACTCGAGAACCGGTCATCGTGAAGACGGGCCCAACGATTTTCCTAAAGCTCCTCGAGCACCCGTCGCGCTTTTTCGACATCCGATGGCCGCAGGATGATTAGACCTTTTTCCGCTTCGCGGCCAGCGAGATAGGTGTATTCAATGTTCACTTCGGCCTCGGCGAGGCGCTCCGCAATTTTACCCAGAACACCGGGCTCGCTAGCAGTCTCGATAGTGAGCACGTCGGTCTCAAGCGCGAGTACTCCGGCTTCGCCTAAGATCATGAGCGCCTTCGTGGGATCGCTCACCACCATTCGCACAACGGTGTGATCGACAGTATCGGATGTAGCCAACGCGTAAATGTTGATCCCGGCTTTGGCCAGCGCGTCACACACGCGCGCAAGTGCGCCGGGACGATTAGCAAGGAAAACTGCGAGTTGGGTGGCCGGTTCTACGGAAAGCTTGGGATGTGCGTTCATGCTGCTCCAAACTGATGCCTGGAAGCGCTTCTGACAACTGACGAAAGTGCCCTAGCAAAGCATACAACAATGGAACACCGACTGGAATGGACTCGCCGCCTTTCGTTCGATCTTGGGCGTTGAATCTTGGATGTTCGGCGTTCTGGAGTAAGAAAGTTGAATAGAATTCCTGACGGATGACCACACTTACCCAGCCTGCTGCCGTTAAGTCCGCACCGCCGAGGCGGACCATCGGCTTCGTAACTGCATGCTCGATCGTGATCGCCAACATCATTGGCACCGGCATCTTCACGAGCCTTGGCTTTCAATTAAATGATATTCACTCTGGATTCGCGCTGCTGATGCTTTGGGTCATCGGTGGAATTGCCGCGCTCTGCGGCGCGCTCTGTTACGGTGAACTCGCCGCTGCAATGCCGCGTTCCGGTGGCGAATACCATTTTCTCTCGAAAATTTATCATCCGGCGCTTGGGTTCATGGCGGGATTCGTGTCTGCTACGGTTGGATTTGCAGCGCCCGTTGCACTAGCAGCGATGGCGTTTGGGCAATATTTCAACGGAGTTTTCGGCGCGGGTTCACCGGTTGTTCTGTCGTTCGTGGTTGTTTGGATAGTCACCGTTTTTCATGTGGGGAATCTGCGAGTCGGGAGCGCATTCCAGAATGTTTCGACGCTCGTGAAGTTGCTTCTTATCGGCGCGCTGATCGGCGCGGGCTTCTTTGTTCCATCAAAACAGCCGATCAGTTTCGTGCCTGCCCCTGGCGACAAAGCCGCGATCCTCAGCGGGGCATTCGCGGTCGCACTGGTTTACGTGATGTATTCCTACTCCGGCTGGAATGCGTCAGCGTATATCAGCAGCGAGATCAAGCGACCTGAGAAAAACGTACCGC
>JBKPBJ010000108.1:0-4392 GCA_046726875.1 Verrucomicrobiota bacterium | reverse complement strand
TGTCATTGTTGTGACCGATGGCGAACGTATTCTCGGCATCGGTGATCAAGGCGTGGGCGGGCTCGGGATTCCGATCGGCAAGCTTTCGCTCTACACACTCATTGGCGGGATTCGTCCGGAACGAACGTTGCCGATCGTGTTAGACGTAGGAACTAACAACGCCGAGCGGCTTAGCGATCCCGAGTACCTTGGCTGGCGTCACGAACGGGTAACTGGCGATGATTACTACCGCTTTATCGAGCAATTCGTTGAGGCAATAAAACGGGAACTGCCGGAGACGTGTCTCCAATGGGAGGATTTTGCGAATCCGCATGCGCGACCCATCCTCGACCGTTATCGCGATCAACTGCTGACCTTCAATGACGACATCCAGGGAACGGCGGCTGTCGCGCTCGGCGCAATCTTGAGCGCAGTCAAAGTGACTGGGAAAAGTTTGACGGATCAACAGATCGTCGTGTTTGGCGCAGGTTCAGCGGCTACCGGAGTTGCTGATGGATTGCGTCAAGCAATGAAGGAAGAAGGGCTAAGTGAACAGGAGGCGCGCAGTCGGTTCTGGCTTTTGAACAGCAAAGGCGTTCTCCATTCCGGCCGAAAGGATCTTACTCCCGAGCAGATGGTCTACGCTCAACCGGAGAATCGCATCGCCGCTTGGCCGCGAACTGCGAACGCAAATGTCGGACTTGCCGACGTGATTGGACAAATCAATGCAACAATACTTATCGGTCTCTCCACGGTCAGCGGCGCGTTTTCGGAACCGATCGTTCGTGAAATGGCCCGCAAGGTTGAGCGGCCCATCATCTTTCCGCTCTCCAATCCCACTTCGAAATCTGAGGCGACCGCGGAAGACTTGATTCGTTGGACTGAAGGGCGCGCTCTGGTCGCGACAGGTTCTCCTTTTGCGCCCGTGAATTACGGCGGCCGCAACATTCCGATCGCGCAATGTAATAACGTTTATATTTTTCCGGCGATGGGACTAGGAGTTGTCGCAGCACGCGCGCGCCGTGTCACCGACGCGATGATGTTGGCAGCAGCTCGAACACTGGCGGCCAATTCGCCGGCCTTGAAAGATGCCTCAGCGTCTCTGCTTCCTCCGCTGACTGAACTCAGGAGAGTCGCCGCGAAGATCGCGGTCGCAGTTGGAATTGCAGCACAAAAAGGCGGCGTGGCCGCGCAGCTACCCGAGGCTGAACTGCGCGAGCGAGTGACGGCGACTCAGTGGACCCCTGCCTACGCATCTTGATTGGGTTTCTTGCACTTGGCTCGGTTTCACATTTTCAAAAAGCTACTACAGCTTTCCCTTCGATCGTGCCACATCTGTGCCGGTTCCCGCGCACACTTCCGGTCGCCATCGGAATTTTTCCAGCAGCGGATTATCTTTTCCTTCCACAGCGTCGGCAATAATCTCCCCCATTACCGGGGCAAATTTAAATCCGTGTCCGCTGTCACCCGCAGCGACGACTAATCCCTGCCGCTCCGGGTCGCGCGCGATCCAGAAATGTCCATCGTGCGTGTCGCAGTACATGCACACGCGCGTGTAGACAATCGGCGCATCGGCGAGCGCGGGGAATGTCGAGGCCAGAAATTCGCGCAAGTTCTTTTCGTCATCGACAGTCACCACGCGCTCGGGGGAGTCGGGCGACATCTCGCGTCCAGAACCGTGATTAGCGATCTTCACCACGCCGTCGCGGTTGATCGGAAATCCATAGTAGCCGGTTGTTGTAATGTCTGCGCCGAAAACCGGAAAACGCTCCGGCGCAAACAACTCGGGCTTCGAAGGCTTGAGGTGAAACACCGGCTGGCCGGTCGCGCGGAAAAACTTCCTGGTAAACGGAAGCAGGTACGGCGTCCACGCGCCAACTGCCATGACAACGAAATCCGCGGCGATTCGCTGTTCATTCTCGAGGGCGATGCCGCTCACGCGATTGCCCCGTTCGTCCAACTGCGAAAACGTCACGCCTTCGCGTAGTTCAACGCCGGCAGATTTCGCGCGCTCAATTAACGTTGCAACCGCTCGACCGCTCTCCGCATAACCCGCCTCGATCTCAAGAACGCCATCTCGATAAAGATCCGGATTCCATGCCGGAAAACGTTTCCACAACTGCGGCGTGTTCACACGCGCCACTTTGAGCCCGCGCTTCTCGAGGAGTTTCAAACTTTCATGTTCAAAATCGCCCGGCTGCATTTTTCGGCGGCAAACGAACATCACGCCGACTTCGTGGTACAGCTCTATGCGGAATTTCTCATTCCATTGGCGCCAGAGTTTAATCGAACGTTCGGCAAGAGCGGTGTAATCTTCATCAGCGCCGTATGCGACGCGCACGGCCTTACTGATATCGGTCGACGCCGCCAACGCGTGCGGCAGCGGTCCCGGATCGACCAGCACGACCTCGTGACCGCGTTTCTTCAGTTCGATCGCGGCAGTAACGCCATTAATCCCCGCGCCAACAACAATGATTTTGGACATGTAAAAATAGCGCACGTAGTAGCGGCGCCTGTGTCAAGTGCCGATGTTGCTAGCGCCAAAGGCGCCCTGTTCACTATCAGCCTGGGGCACCGCGCCAGGGATTGGTTGTGGCCCGAAAAGATCAGCGCTAACAGCGCGATTCATTTCCGCAAAGGATCGGTTGAAACGCGCTTTCAGCGCTTGCAAGGCGATCTAAATCCCTGGGGCGATGCCCCAAGCTCACCTGAGGCGCGCCTTTGGCGCCAAGCAGAAAACGGGTTGCGTTAAGCCGCGGTTTGCAGCGCATGTTCCCGTTCGAGCAGAGTCGGATGCGAGTAATAAAAACCGCTGTAGAGCGGGTGTGGCGTGAGGTTGCTCAGGTTTTTCTCGGTCAGTTTGCGCAGCGCTTGTACAAGTGGTTGCGCTTCGCGCATGGTCGCGCGCGCGAACGCATCCGCCTCATACTCGAAACGCCGCGACCACATGTGAACCAGCGGTGAAAACCAAAAACTGATCGTCCCCGCCAACAACGCAAACAGCAGCATCGCCGGCACAATGTTCGCTGCGGCAAAACCCGCGTGATACTCGAAACCGAATGCGCGATAAAACCACTGCTGACGCGCCAGCCATGCTATCGCGGCAAACCCGACAAACACACTGGCGACGGAAAGGCCAAGCAACTTCAACACGTGCCGCTTTTTGTAATGACCGATCTCGTGCGCAAGCACCGATTCCAGTTCGGGCTCCGTGAGCTGCGCAACTAGTGTGTCGAACAGAACAATTTTGCGAAAACGCCCGAACCCTGTGAAGAAGGCGTTTGAGTGCCGCGACCGTTTACTGCCGTCCATTACTTCGATGCTGCGGGTTGGAAAATTGGTGCGCTGCGCCAGTGCAAAGAGGCGCTCGCGCAAGGTGGAGCCCTCCGGCAGCGGCGTGAACTTGTTGAAGAGCGGCATGATGACAGCGGGGGCGATCAGCAGCAAAAGCAATTGGAAGACGATCACGACGGCCGCTGCCCAAATCCACCAGTTTGAGCCAGTCCACTCGATCAACTTCAAGACCAGCGCAAGCAATGGGAACCCGAGCAACACCGCGAGCAAAAATCCTTTCACACGATCAAGAACCCACGTCTTCACGGTTGTCGTGTTGAAACCGAATCGATCTTCGAGTTTAAATTGCGCATACCACGCGAATGGCAAACTGATGATGCTTAGTGCAACGCCTGTAGCGAAAAGAAAACCGGCCATTGCAAAAACGAACGTGCCGAAAGCTGCCGTGAATTTTCCAAACGCCCAAGGCAACACGCCGCTGAATAGAATTGCGATGAGGAGCGCCGTATCAAACACGGTGACCACATCTCCAAAGTGGCTCCTGGCCACGGTGTAATCGACCGAGCGACGATACGTCGCCTCGTCAATCATTCCGCGAAATGCAGGCGGCACTTCGTTTGCATGGGCACGCACGTGACGTTGGTTCAGCCGGCTCAGCCACAGTTCAGTGACCGTGCGCGCGAGAATCAAAATCAAAGCGATGATGGCAAAGAGGGACATCTGTACGGGAACTCGCTATATAAGATTTTCACGCATCGGGGGCAAAATGCACGCGACGTACCACAGGCATCATGCCTGTTCTGGGAAAGTGCAGGCTGGAAGCCTGTGCGACGGTCACGCTGGAAGCGGGAGTTACTGCCACATATCAGCTTGGGAAAAGCTTTTGATAATAGCGATACCAATCGCTTTGAAAACGTTCAGCTGGGTCGTACTTTCGTTTCAAGTCCAGAAATTCTTTGAATTGCGGATAGCACGCGATGACCTGCTCTGGTTTCGCAAATTTATGGTAGGTCAGGTAATAACTTCCACCGCGAGCGATCGCAAGATCAATGAGTCCGCGAAACGAGTGAGCAGATGTTTCGACGCCGCTCGGTGTATGGAGCGTGAGCAAATTGAAAA
>JBKPBJ010000107.1:0-3131 GCA_046726875.1 Verrucomicrobiota bacterium | reverse complement strand
AGTTTTTTGCCTTCTACTACCGCGCGATTGATCGTGACTTCGGCGATATCTTCGCGGCTGGGTACATCGTACATGATGTCGAGCATAATCCGTTCGAGCATCGAACGCAGCGCACGCGCGCCTGTGCCTTTGGTGACAGCTTGCGCAGCGAGTGCGCGCAATGCGTCCTTGGTCACCGTCAGACGCACGCCCTCCATTGAGAAAAGCTTCGTATACTGCTTCACCATCGCGTTTTTTGTTTCGGTCAAAATCGCCACCATTTCGTCCTCGGTGAGCGCGTCGAGCGAACTAACCACGGGCAGACGCCCTATGAACTCAGGTATCATCCCAAACGCCAGCAGATCTTCCGGTTCGACGTGGCGGATAGACTCTTTACGCAACGCTTCTTCGACCTCCAACGTCGGGCTGCCAAAACCCATCACTTTTTGGCCAATGCGTTTTTGGACGATCTTGTCGAGTCCGATAAATGCACCGCCGCAAATAAAAAGAATCTTCTCGGTGTTAACCTGAATGTATTCCTGGTGCGGATGCTTGCGGCCGCCTTGAGGCGGAACATTACACGTGCTGCCTTCCAAAATTTTTAACAGCGCCTGTTGCACGCCTTCCCCTGAGACGTCGCGTGTGATGCTCACGTTGTCGGTCTTGCGTCCAATCTTGTCGATCTCGTCTATGTACACAATCCCGATCTCGGCGCGCTTCACATCGTAATCCGCATTTTGAAGCAATCGCAGAATGATGTTTTCGACGTCTTCGCCGACGTAGCCGGCTTCAGTGAGAGTCGTCGCGTCAGCAATGCAGAACGGCACGTCGAGAATTCTGGCGAGCGTCTTCGCCAGCAAGGTCTTCCCGGAGCCGGTGGGGCCGATGAGCAGAATGTTGCTTTTCTCAATCTCAACATCCGCCAGTGGATCCGCCTGAAACGCAGCTGACGTGTCCGCGGGTGCGGGAGTTTGCAGCACGCGCTTGTAATGATTGTGCACCGCCACAGAAAGTGTCTTCTTGGCGATGTCCTGCCCGATCACGTATTGATCAAGAGCTTCCCGAATTTGTGCCGGCTTAGGCACGCGGATGTTCGAAGACTGACGCCGGGCGTCTTCGTTGAGCTCCTTATCGAGAATGCTTTTGCAGACGTTGATGCAGCTGTCGCAAATGTAAACACCCGGGCCTGCGATGAGCTTGCGCACCTCAGCGTGGCTTTTGCCACAGAAGGAGCACATGGTGAGGTTCGAAGCGCGTGCCATATGCTCTGGGGTTCCGCGTTATCCTTTCCGCGATAACACTGCCTCGGGCACTTCCACCAGCCGACCATCGGGAGGCTTGCTGCCGTCTAATAATTTTATTTCCTTGCGCGACTTGATCACTTCGTCCACCAACCCATATGCCTTGGCTTCGTCCGCAGACATATAGTAATCGCGGTCGGAATCGACTCGGACTTGCTCTTCCGATCTGCCGGTGTGCTGTGAGATGATGCGAATAATGCGCTTTTTGAGCTTGAACATGTAATCAACCTGACGTTCCACATCGCTCGCCTGACCCTGCGCACCGCCGTGCACCTGGTGAATCATGATGTCCGAGTTCGGCAAGGCAAACCGTTTGCCTTTCGTGCCGGCACAGAGCAACACTGCCCCCATGCTCGCCGCCATGCCGATGCAATACGTCACCACGTCGCACGTCAGAAACTGCATTGTGTCGTAAATTGCCAGCCCGGCCGTGACCACGCCGCCGGGTGAGTTGATGTAAAGATTGATGTCCTTTTTGCCATCTTCCATTTGCAGGAAGAGCAATTGCGCGATCACCAGGTTCGCAATGTGATCGTCGATCTGCCCGACAAAAACGATACGGTCCTTCAGCAGCCGTGAGTAAATGTCGTAGCTGCGTTCGCCTCGACCAGTCTGCTCCACGACCATCGGAACCAGCACTTGCGAGACATTTTCGTCCATTACGCTCATGGTTTTTCTTCTTTGACGGTGGGTTCTTTCGTTAATTCGATGCTAACATTCGCCTTGAGGAAATCAAGAGTCTTGCCCAGCAGAAGCTGCTCAGCGACGTCGTCCAGCGCGTTTCGTTGCTGCAATTCCTTGCGCATTTTGTCTGGCGAAATGTCGTAGCGCGCCGCTTCCTGTCTGATGCGCAAATCGAAATCTTCCTTTGTGACCTGAATCTTTTCGCGCTCGGCGATACGATGCAGAATGAAATTTGTTTTCATCCGGTGCGCCGCCATTCCCGCTGCGGCATCGATCAATTCCTTCTCTTTTTCCTTGAGCATGTCGTCGGTGACACCGCGCTCGCGGTTTCGTTGAACTAATTCGGCGAGCGCGCGGCGGGTTTCATTTTGCAGTAGCGCCGGAGGCATCTCTACCTGAATTCGCTCGTGCAGATATCTCACGATCTGCGCTTCCTGCGCCCGCTCGGTATCATGCTTTTTGGCGTGTTCGAGGTCGTGCTCGATCATCTGGCGAAGTTCCGCCAGGGTTTTGTTCGGAACCAGCTTGGCCGCCAGTGTGTCGTCGATTGGCGGCACCACCTTTTCCTTGATCTCGCGCAAAGTAACCGCGTAATCGGCTTTTTTGCCCGTGAGTTCTTTCACCGGAAAATCAGCGGGAAAATTGACGATCACCAGCCGCGTCTCGCCGGGTTTTAGTCCGATTAGTTGCTCGCAAAAATTTGGTAGAAAATTTTCGGGCGCCAGATGCAGCCAGAATTTTTTGCCGCCGTGCAAATTCTTGCTGGCTTGCGGCGCGATTTCGCTGATCGGCTTGTCTTCTATGGAACCCTCGAAATCAAGCACCGCGAAATCGCCCATTTGCAACGCGCGCTCCGGGACATCTACAAAATCGGCGGACTGATCACGCAAACGTTCGATTGCCTCTTCGACTTCTGCTTCCGAAATCTTTGTGTCTGGCAGTTGCACCGGAATCTCCTTGTAATCCGGAAGCTCGAACTCCGGCGCGGTGACCACAGTTGCGCGGAAGCGCATCGACTTGTCCTCTCCAAACTCGATGTCTTCAATGTTAGTCAGCGAAGCCACGCGCAGTTGCTCTTGTTCGACTGCTTCGTGGTAACTTTTCGAGACGAGCTTCTTCGTGAGTTCGTCCTGGATTTCCTTACGAAATCTTTTGTCGATCACCGCG
>JBKPBJ010000106.1:0-7218 GCA_046726875.1 Verrucomicrobiota bacterium | reverse complement strand
GCCAGCCAGATCAACGCGCGCAGCGGCGTTCCCGTCTGGCCTGTGGCGAGAAGCGCGCTTGCACTTTGCACGAGGTCCCGGGTCCAGACGAGATGATAACCGCCCAAGTCTTGATCGGCCTTGGTTTCGCCCCAGGGAATGCTCATCGAGGCTACGATTGCGCCTTGGAAGACCTTGTCTTCATGCGCCAGCAACACGCACCGGCTAAGCCGATACTCGCCGCCGCCGTCCGACGTATCGCTGCTGAAATCAAACTCGGGATTGATCACCGCGCGTTGCCACTGACGAACATACGCTTCGCGTTTTTCCTCAAATGGCTCCGCCAACGATTGGAACAATTTCGTCGCAGCGCTCTGGTAACTTCGACCAAGTGCGACAGCGATTGTAAATTCACCGCTGTTCGGCAAATCGATTTCGCCGGTCAACGCGATGTTCCCACTTGCAGCTGATCGAAATTCCCAATCCATTTTGAAATTGTGCATCAGGTCCTGCCACCCATCGCTGAAGCCGACGTAGCCGACCGAGCGGCGAGAGAAACCACTGCTGCATGTCATGAGCAGGTGAACGTTCTGCCGTACGGCGTGCATCAATTTGTCATCGCCGAATTCAGTGCAGGACCCGGAGTTGCCGGCGCCAAAACCGGCCAGGTGCGGCGCCAGCAACGAATAGAGGCGCAACTTGCCCCGTAATGATTCTTCGAACACCTCGAGTTTTGTGTGCACGAGCAGGACCGACCGGTGCGGATCCGTGAGCACATCTTTCACCAGACGATAGCGGCCGCCCGGCTCGGAATTACTCAGGCGATAAAACAGGCAATCGCGCTCCGGATACTCAATCTCGTGATTGAGGTCGCGTTTTTCTTCGTGGCAAAAAGTTTCGCCGTCACTGATGAGAAATTGAAAATCGCGCGTGTTGGGTTGATCGACGTGCGGATAATAAATTTCGTTCACGATGCCGTGACTCAGCGTAAACCAGACGCGACAACTGGTGTGATACGCCGTGCCAACGCCTTCTTTCGCGCTCGAAGTCCAGCGCGGCTCAATCCCCGGCGCGCCAAACGCAACCGAATTCTGAGGCGAACTCATGCCCTAAGCGTTTAGACGAATCGCGTGTGAACAGCAAGATTGTCACAAAGAAACCAACTTTTCCCAATGCTCTTGAGACTGAAACGAATTACGCGAATGGAAGTTTGGAGTTCCGCGTTTACGCGGGCTGGGGAAAGTTGCATCGCGGCAGAGCGCCTGAAGGCGGGACTTCGAACAAGTTTGGAGTTCCGCGTTTACGCGGTCCGGGATTAACCTCATCCCATGCCCACACCACGCTATCTCTGGCGTCAACTCAGCCAGAAGCAGCGTGAAGAGTTGCTCGCATGGCGAAAGCAACGCGGCTATCCATGGCATTCCCCGCCGCATCGGCCCAACTTCCGGCATCGACGTTTTCTCATTTCGGCGGCGTGTTTTGAGCATCATTATTACATCGGCCACAGCCCGGAACGCATGGACCAGTTTTCGCGCGATCTGCTGGCTGTGTTTGCGGCGCGCGCGGGCGAGACTTTTGCGTGGTGCGTGCTGCCGAATCATAACACGCGCTGGTCGAAGCGCCTGACATACAACCTTTGCTGCACGAGTTGGGTTTGCTGCACGGCCGCACCGCGCACGCTTGGAACGGCGAAGAGCAGGCACGCGGCCGAAAAGTTTTCTTCCGCGCGGTCGAACGCGCGATGCGTTCAGATCGGCATCATTGGGCGACGCTGAATTAGGTTCATCATAACCCGGTGCGGCACGGCTACACGGATCGTTGGACCGATTGGCCGTGGAGCAGCGCGGCGCAATATCTGGCACAAACAGGCCTGGAACAGGCGAAGCGCATCTGGCGCGAGTATCCGCTGTCCGATTATGGAAAGGATTGGGATGAACCGGACATGTAAAGATTCCGCCTGAAGGCGGGACTCCGAACGAGGTCGCGGTCAAGAATCCGCTTCCCTATCGTTGTGTTACCCGGAATCCGTCCAGCCCGGCTCGTGAGAAATGTGCGAATGCGGTGATGCTCCCCAATGCGCTTCAACGCTTTTCAACTGTTCAACGGTTTAACGCGTCGCAGCCGCCTAAGAAAGCATGTCCTCTGTGGTTTTCTCGAATCCGATTGTAACGATGTAACGACGTAACGATGTAACGATGTAACGATTTACGATTTAACGGGGCGAGGCCGATTCGTGGTTGTGTCGGCTTGATTCGGCCAGTTTCGCAGATTAAGCGTGGTCTGGCATATGGCTCGATCGAGCACGAGTGAAGTGTTGCGTGCGCATTGCGCGGCAATTGCGCAGGAGGAAGCAGCGTTGCGTGAAGGCGGGGGCAAGGCTGGTCACGAGCGTCAGCGCAAAATGGGACGTTTGCCGGTGCGCGAGCGGCTTCGTCATTTGCTCGACAAAGACTCGCCGTTTTTCGAGCTCGGGCTCTGGGCCGCGTACAAAATGTATGAGCAATGGGGGAAAATCCCGGCCGCGGGAGTTGTGACCGGTATCGGTAACGTCGAGGGAGTGCCGTGCATGATTGTTGCTAACGACGCCACGGTGAAAGCCGGCGCATTTTTTCCGGCTACGACCAAAAAGGTGATTCGCGCTCAGCGGATCGCCTTCGAGTGCGCGCTGCCGCTGATTTATCTCGTCGATTCTGCGGGCGTGTTCCTGCCGATGCAGGACGAAATTTTTCCAGATGAAGATGATTTCGGCCGGATCTTTCGCAATAACTCGGTGATTTCAGCGGCGGCCATCCCGCAGTTTGCCGCGATCATGGGCAACTGCGTCGCGGGCGGCGCGTATCTGCCGGTGTTGTGCGACAAGATTTTGATGACGCAGGGCAGCGGGCTCTATCTCGCCGGTCCGTCTCTGGTGAAAGCGGCCATTGGTCAGATTGTCGATGCGGAAGAACTGGGGGGCGCGAAAATGCATTCGGAGGTAAGTGGGACCGTCGATTTTTTTGAAAAGAACGATCCGTCGTGTCTCAAACGCCTTCGGTCGTTAGTCGCGCTTTTGCCGGAAGCTAGATCCGTCGGCGCGCTCGGAGATCGCGCTCTACCTAAAAGAACAAAGTCGGCAAAGAATCCGGACAGCGTTTACGATCTGATCAGTTTCGAGGGGCAGCAAAATTATGATGTGCGCGATCTGCTGGCCACGGTCGTCGACGAAAATTCACTCGATGAATACAAGGCCGATTACGGAAAAACGCTCGTGACTGCGTACGCCCGAATCAATGGCCGGCCGGCGGGCATTGTCGCCAACCAACGCGTGCAGGTCAGGACGAAAAAGGAAGGAATCCAGATGGGCGGCGTCATTTATTCCGATAGCGCGGACAAAGCAGCGCGTTTCATCATGGACTGTAACCAGACGAATCTGCCGATTATTTTTTTCCAGGACGTCAGCGGGTTCATGGTCGGTCGCGACGCGGAAGAAAGCGGGATCATTCGCAGCGGCGCCAAACTGGTGAACGCGGTGAGCAATTCCGTTGTGCCGAAGATCACCGTGATTGTTGGGGGATCATTTGGCGCCGGCAATTATGCGATGTGCGGCAAGGCGTATGATCCGCGATTTATCGTTGCCTGGCCGAATGCGCGCTATGCGGTGATGGGCGCTGCGCAAGCGTCGGACACGGTGTTTTCGATTCTCGCCAAGGCGCACGAGCGCGGCGACAAAAAAGCGTCCCCCGAGGAACTGGAGGAACTTCGCGCGAAGGTGAAGCAGAGTTACGAAGAGCAAACCGATATTCGCTACGGCGCCGCGCGTGGCTGGGTGGACGCTATCATTCAACCGCACGAAACGCGCGACGTGCTGATTCGCCTTTTGGAATACGTCTCGCGCCCGATGCCCAAAGCGCATTTCCACACCGGAGTGATCCAAACTTAGTTCGTCATTCGTCATTCGGATTTCGTCATTCACACCATGCCTGTCGTTTTAGTCGAAAAAGAATCGCCACAGATAAGCGTGGTAACTCTCAACCGGCCTGAGCGCCGGAATGCGCTTACTCTCGAGTTGCTGACTGAATTATGTGCGGCCGTAAAGGTCACTTCCGAGCAGCTGGAGCAGCGCGTTCTGATTTTGCGCGGATCGGGCGCGGCGTTTTGCACCGGTCTGGATTTGAAGGAAGCAGCCGATACCACGAAGGCGCACGCGACGGCGGAAATGGTGGCGAACACTTTGGTTGCGATTAGTCAAACACGCCTCGTCACCATTGCGGCGGTGCACGGCGCCGCGGTTGCGGGAGGCGCAGGGATAATGTCGGCGTGCGATTTTGTTGTCGCCGCAGAGAGAACGAAGATCGGATATCCCGAGGTGCGCCGCGGGCTGGTTGCTGGATTGGTTATGACATTTCTTCGCCGGCAGGTAGGCGAACGAAACATGCGCGAGCTGTTGTTTAGCGGAGACTTAATCGATGCGGCACGCGCGAAGGAAATCGGACTGGTGAATCGCGTCGTTGCTTCAGACGACGTGATGAATGAAGCAAAAAAATTCGCGGCGGCGGTGTTGCAAGGCGCGCCCGGCGCGCTGGCGCAAACGAAGCGATTAGTGGAAGAACTTTGGTGGCATTCCGTGAAGGGAGACGTCGATCTCGCTCTGAAATATCACATGCAGGCGCGTGAATCGGATGAAGCGCGCGAAGGCATCGCTGCCTTTAACGAAAAGCGCAAGCCAAAGTGGGCCGAATAGCTGTAGCCGGGATCGCTGATCCCGGCTGCCGGCATCACCGATGCCGGCTACAACCCTTGATTGGCGAAAGTCTACGCAGCCTGCGGTGCCGTTCTCGGCGCTAAACCCCCAGCGGCAGGTCCTTGATATTGCGCGCTGCCGAAGCCGAGAATCGGGAAGAAAATAACTCCTAGCAGAATTAAACCAATCGCAAACCCCACTCCTTTCCCAAAACTTTTTGCCAGGTCAATGCAAAGAATTATCCCGACGATAAAGTTAACGAACGGAATCAACAACAGGATAACCCACCAACCAGGCCGGCCAACGATTTTGCACAGGATGTACCAGTTATAAATCGGGATAATTGCGGCCCATCCAGGCTGGCCTGCCTTGGCGAAGATTTTCCAGCAAGCTGCGATCATCAAGATCATGAATGCCAGCCAGAAGATCCAGAACAGTGGGCCGGGCGCCTGTCCCTGGGATGAGGCAGAGTAAGAATACTCGACCTGTGCGAGCAAACGTGTGGGAATGAGCAAAACGGTTTGCGTAACTTCGATGAGTAAGTTCATAGAGGTGAAGAGTTAAGCGACGGTTTAAAAGACCGCCGTTGCCGCGGCAAGCTAAATCTTTCGAGAATGTTACGCTGCGGTGGCCTTTAGCCCATTGTCGCCTGCCGCTTGGGTCGCCTCGCCCTTTGCAAGGGAGAGGGGGCGGGTGAGGATTGAGTTCGGTCCGTGTCCCTGTTAAGGAGCAACTCCTCACCTTCATCCTCTCCTCTTCAGCAAGGGAAGAGGCGACCGAAGACGTAGCAAACTCAACCGACAAGACCGGACGCCAATCCTGAGCTGCGCCCAGCTCATAGGGCTGGTGGCCTATGAACGTTACGTGTCGTGGTTTCAGACGAGCGACCACTGATACCGAATTTCTGTTTATTTTGTCCGGCGTAAGAGCCTACTTGTGTATTTTCTTCTTGTGTTTTTCTTTGGGTTTTTTCTTGAAAGGCGTGCTCGTCGGTGTCGGCGACGGCGTACCAGAAGGCTCTGGTGTCGGCGATGGTCGCACCCGGGGCTGAGCTAACATGCCCTGACGATTATCCTTCAGTGCCTGCAAGGCCAGTTTGAGCTCCGGCGTCGTGGCCAACGCAGACATGCGTTGATAATAGAGCTCGTAGTAGTTGCGGAGCCGGTTTCGTTTTTCCAAATCCGTCCGGGCGGCCTGCGCATATTTCTTTGCCGCCTGCACCGCGGGATCGTTGGCGGTACGATTTTTCAACTCGCGCCACAGGACGTGCACCTTGAGGGCATCGGCTTCCGTGCCCAGCGATTTCGGCTTAAAACTCTCGTCGAGCTGCTTCAGCTCCGGCAACTCAGGCCCGTTTGGCGGCGGCGTGGGGCTGGCTTCCTCTTCCTCTTGTTCTGGAAAGAGATCCACAGAGGGCGGCGCAGCTTCCTGGCCGTGCATCACCAGCGCCGCAATCAATAGCGCGCTCAAAAAGATTAGCCCGTATGTTTTCATCCCTGGCTTCGGCAAATGTAGCCGAATTTCCCGATGCGGGAAGGCATTAGCCGTGGTAAAGAATGCCGCTGGAATTCGGGGCGTAGCTTAGCTTGGTAGAGCGCGTGGTTTGGGACCACGAGGTCGGAGGTTCAAATCCTCTCGCCCCGATTTCTATTCTGGGGAGCGCACGCGGCTCCCTGGCTCGCCGTAGCCTTGGCGAAGGCGGCGCGTGTTGCGATTGGCGGCCTCGCTAATCGCTCTTCTTGTTCCGTGTCACGACGGTTCTACCCCAAATTCGGTGCGAGCCGTTTTTCCACTGCGGATACGGCTTCGTTTCGTCGGGTCGCGTAATCAACTGCCTGGTCGCGTCCGATCTGTCCGACGCCGAAATATTTCGCATCGGGATGCGAAAAATAGAGCCCGCTCACGCTGGCGCCGGGATGCATCGCAAACGATTCCGTGAGTCTGATCCCGGCGTTGTTCTCCGCATCGAGCAAATCGAACAGCGTTCGCTTCTCTGCGTGATCAGGACACGCCGGATAACCGGCGGCGGGCCGGATGCCGCGATATTTTTCACGGATGAGATCAGCGTTCGACAATTGTTCGTCGCGCCCAAATCCCCACGCGATACGAGCTTCTTTATGCAGATATTCGGCAAACGCTTCAGCTAATCGGTCCGCTAAAGCTTTGGTCATTATCGCGTTGTAGTCGTCGTATTGACGCTTGAACTCCTCGGCAACCTCGTCAGCGCCATGAATTGAGACCGCGAATCCGCCGAGATAATCTGCGAGTTGATGGTTGATAGTTGATAGTTGAGAGCTTGCAGGCGCTATGTAATCAGCGAGACAATGATTGAATTGTCCTTGTGGCTTTTGCATTTGCTGACGCAGAAAATAAAACGCGGCGATCTCTTCCGTTCGCGCGTCATCAGCGTAAACATGTACGTCGTCGCCGACGGCGTTTGCCGGCCACAAAGCATAAACGCCGCGGGGGACCAGCAGATCTTTTGCTACGATTTGCTTAAGCAATTCCTGCGCGTCATC
>JBKPBJ010000105.1:0-5671 GCA_046726875.1 Verrucomicrobiota bacterium | reverse complement strand
AAGCAGGCTCTTCCCTTTGTCTGTTACCTGGCGAGGCCGGCTGGCGTAGGCACCAACCAGATGTGAGCAGCTCACGAAACGCGTCGCCATCCGCCGGCCGGAAAAGCTGTAGACCTGCGGGCAACTTCCCCAGACAAATATTCGATCGTTCGGGGTCGTCTCCTTGACGATGTACTGAACAATCGGAAGAAAATTGAGCGTCTGCGTTCGCAGTACGAAGGCCCCGACGAGAAAACCTATCGCTGGCAGGGCTGCCGCACCAATAATGCCTGCTCGAATCCATCGCCAGCGCGGTTGAGGAGAACGTCGCTGTTCCGCGACAAAGCGTGAGAACGCCTGGCCGGCGAGAATCGAAAGCGGCGGAAGTACTGCCAAATGATAATGTCCCGGAAATCGCCATCCAATAAAGATCGCCAGATAACTGAGAACCAACCACAAAATAAGGAGCACGTTCTCGGCGGGCACAGCCCTTCCGCGCCGAAAAGATCTGAGGGTCTTAATCACTTGCCGAATACCAAAATACCATAACAGGCCCCAGGCGAGCATCACAGCGAGATGAACCGTGGCGAGACGTTTCACAACATAAAGGAACGTTGTTTCGGACTCGACATAGCGAACGGCAAACACCCACGCCCACAGATACGCGTCATGCAGGTTTCCCTGCAACTGGTAATGCCAGGCCAGTGCGGCAATGACCGCGATGAATCCAGTTACCACACCGCTGCCTGCTGCCAAAACACGCCCGAGTGATTGGTAACGGGGAATGAGCCAGAGGTAAACGAGATATGCCAGCATTGCGCCCAAAGTCACGACCGAAGGCTGCCGAATCAAAGTCGCCACCCCCACCAGGGTGCCAGTAAGGAACATCCAACCCCAGCCCGCTTTTCTTTCGCCTTGCAAGAAGGCGAGGACACTCAGCGCGAGAAAAAGAGACGCGAAAATCTCGGTGTTCGCGGAGAGTGTGTCAGCCGGCCGGTAGGCATGGACGAAAACGGCGTATCCAATACCACTCCATGCCCCTGCCCAATCGTCCCCCACTTGCGCGCCAATCCGCCGTACGACCAAGGCGGTGGCTGCGACGACAAGGATGGCGACGACATGAACGGCAAGGAGATTGTTCTTCCCAGCCATTTTGAAAACGGCGACGTAAATGTAATAGATGCCTGGCGGCTTCGTATCGACCGCCGTCCGGTAGAATGTCCCGCCGTCCAGGGTATCGTTCGCGATTATCCCGTACCAGCCCTCATCGCTGTTGTACAGCGACGGCAAAAGAGTGGGCAAACGCAGGATGACAACCAGCGCGATGATGATCACGTTGACCCAGCGGCTTTGACATCGGGTCATACGTGACGGCCCTGCTCAATGGCCGCTAGGTCTTTTTTGAAAAATTCGATTGTTGCACGCAATCCTTCGGCTAACTCGCAAACCGGCCTAAAGCCAGCCCTTCGAGTCTTATCCACGCCTGCGACTGAATGTTTCACGTCGCCCGGCCGCGCTGCGCTGTATTCAATCGTGGAGCTAGACTTGGCAAGATTGCGAATCGTTAGGGCCAGATCGGTTATTGTGATCTGCCTCCCGCACGCGACGTTGAAGGCGCCGGTTGCCTGCGATTTTAACGCGAAGAACGCATTGGCCGCGACTACGTCCTTTACGTAAATGAAGTCTCGCGTCTGCCGGCCGTCTCCGAAAATCGTAATCGGCTCGTTTCTGATTGCTTTCTCAATAAAAGCCGGAACGGCCGCGGTGTATTCACTTCTCGGACCCTGGTAGGGACCAAAGACGTTAAAATAACGAAGGGAAACAGTGGCGAGTCGCCCTTCATCCGTAAAGGAGCGGCAATGCCGTTCGCCTTCATACTTGCCTTTGGCGTACGGGCTTTTCGGCTCCGCTGGCATGCTTTCAATTTTTGGAATGGTTGGATTGTCGCCGTAAATCGCAGCCGAGCTGCTGAAGATCAGCTTTTTCACTCGCGCCCGCGTCGCCTCTTCCAAAACGATCGCTGTACCCCAAGCATTGATCTCGGCGCATTCATTCGGCTTCTGCATGGATCCCTGCACGCTCACCATAGCCGCGAGATGAAAGACAAAGTCCACGCCTTTCATAGCTTCTCTCACGAGATCGCGATCGAGAATTGAGCCGACGATGAGTTGGCAGTCCAAGCCAGACAAATTGTCCTTAAAACCACAGCGTAGATTATCAAGAACGCGCACCTCCGCTCGATCCTGGAAGTGTTCGGCGATATGCCGGCCGATGAAACCGGCGCCCCCTGTAATTAAGATTCGCATACTGGATTGAAGCAAAGTGGTGCACCAATCCATTGATCGGTGCGTTGTAAAGCAGAGATACCGGCAGCAAGGTCCATTTTCGGCCAGACCTAGCGGTTGCTTGTCGGGCTATGGTGCGTCAAGTCGCGATAATCGTCTCGGCGATAAATAACACCTTCAGCAGTGCGCACGACCGGCTGATACCGCTCTTTCAAAAGTTTGGCGAGAATCGGAAAGTCCTGCACTGGATATAGTGCGCCAGGCTCAGAGTAAAGATCGACAATGTAGGTCGGCGGATGCCTGGCAAAATCCTGCTCGAGGTTGGTCCAGGCGCCCGGCAAAATCCGGCTGCGCGTATCAAAACCCGCGATCGGTCCGCCGAACACTGATCCCGTGAGTGGAAACGACAAAATATAGCGACAAGCAGGACGTCGTCGTGCCTCGAGATAAATTCTCGCCTTATGGCCCCAGACGAAAATCCTGTCGTTTGGAGTAGAATGCTGGAGCAAATAGCGTCCCGTCTCCTTAGGTTCGCGCTTCGTAGCCAGCGCTAGCCAGTGCGAGATTGAAAAGGCAACAATGGTGAGCGCCAACCAGGCATAAGTGAGAGAAGGTCGTAATAACCAGTGAGGCGGCTGCATCCTTCGGGTCCAGAGCTGCGCGTAGCACGGCGCGGCAAGCAAGGCAAGGGGCGGAATCAGTTGGATGTAATAGTGCTCGTAAAAGCGCGCGCCGGCTGCAGCGCCGATCACTGAGGCAGCAAGCAACCCGAAAAGCGCTATGCGTTCTGCCGTCCTCCCAGCCCAAATCTCACTCTTATCCCGGCACGTCATTATCGCGCCGATTACTAAAGGCAAACACGCCCCGAGGAAGATCAGCGTATTCTTGATCCCCGTTCTCCAAAAAACATGCGGAACGTCATGATCGGCAATTGTCCAGTAAAACGCCTCATGGAGAATGCCTTGTCTCCAAAGCACAATTGTCATAAGACCGAGGGCTGCGAAAAATCCTGCCGTGAGCATGGCTGCCTGAATGATCGAGTCGGTTCGCGTCAAGGTGCGGCTAGCTCGATAGCTCGGGAGAAGTAGATAGATGCCGAGAGGGACTGCTGCTATAGCGGCGGGCTGTTTGAGCAAGAAGCCTGCGCAAAGGAGCACACCTGCCAGGAAGAGTTCGGGTCGCAGCCGCGATGAACTGTGGCGGAGCGCGATTGCCCACGCCCAGACGATCGCCAGGTTCATAACCATTTCGCCGTTGAACGCCAGGTTTTTAAAGCTCCACCAAGGTTGGAACACACTGTAAAAGAGCGCAGCGATCAGGCCCGTTTCGCGATCGAACAATTGTTTTGCGATTACATATAGCCCAGCCATCGTAGCCAGCGTCCAGATCAGCGAGAGCATGTGTAGCGCCAGCCAATTGTACTCTCCCGCGACTTTGAAGACCGCCGCATATGTCCAGAACAGCAGCGGCGGCTTGCGATCCACCGCGTCAATGTAGGGACGGCCTCCGTCGACGATCTCGTTCGCTATTACAGAATATCCCGCCTCATCATCAATCGGCTGAGGATGCAAAAGAGAGGGAAGGCGAATTGCGACCGTGAGGAGGATTATCCCAAGCGCGGCGAAGCGAAATTGGCGCGATCTATGAGTTGTCACACCGATCATTCGCCAGATTAATTTCCGGATGTGGTCCGCTTAAGGGAATCGTAAACACGCGTAACTTCTTTAAAAACATCATCAACTGTGATTGCTTGCATGCAGACATTGTTGCGACAGACCGATTGCCGATTGTTATAAGCGTTCACGCACGGACTGCACGCGATGCCAGCCCACAAGGCGGTTGCGTTTGGTGATCGCGCAGCAAATAGCGCCGGTGTCTCCGGCCCGAACAACGTGACGACGCGAATCGGTGTCATCGAAGCAAAATGAGCCGGGCCACTGTCATTCGTAACTAAAACCGCGCTGCGGGTGTATAGGACGAGCACTTGCCGCAGGGTCGTTTTTCCGGCAAGCCGGATGACGCGGTCAGAACCAACCTCGTCTGCAAGCTGGTTATTGGGTACGACTTCGCTCGGCGCACCGGTAAATCCGATAAACAACTCCGGGTAATGTTTAAGCAACCGTTGGGCAAGTTGGACATAACGCAGAGGCGGCCACCGCCTTAGCGGCAACAAGTCGCTCGCGTTCGGGTTGAGCAGGATGAGCGGCGCAGAACCGATACGAGGATTTTCGCGCTCTAAGAAGGCATTGATTTCAACAACTTCAGACGGCGAGGGTCGAAACTTTGCGAGTGGCTGGTTTACAGAAGGCGTAAAGTCGAACGTCGGGAGCACGGCCGGATCGCGGGTCAATGCTTCAACCATTGCTTCGAACATCTGACTTGTATGTAGATGCGGATTGTATAAGAGTCGGTGGGTCATTAAGTCGCCGCGGTACGGTCCATCGCCAAAAAAAGTATGAAAGCCAACACGCGATTTGGCGCCGGTCGTAAACGTCAGTATCGCGGAGAAACGTGTTAAAAACTCCATATCAACGACCGTGTCGATGCCGATTTTCCGCACCTGCAGCACCGCTCGCAGCGCGCTGGTCGCGAGTCCGAAAAAACTCTTCGTCGCGATCGTTATCACATTTCCATCGGGAATAACGTCCATCGCATCGAGAACGAAGCGATTATCTTCGAATACGACGAAGTAAACGTTTTCACGTCCAACCATTTCGATCGCACGCAGAATTGCCGGATAGGCGAGAACGGTTGACCCTTGCTCCGCGAACTTGACGAAGAGAATGCGCTTAACCTGGCGCGGTCCTGGCCGACCCGCGGACTCAAAGATTCTTCTGAGAATGGTTAGAATGGCGCAAAGCGGCACACCAACCCAGCGATCGGTGCGTTGCAAAGTTAGAATACCGGCTGGGAGATCCATTTTCTGGCCCTCTTAAGATAGTCAATCCTTGCGAAAACTTTTAGCTTGGGGACGAATGCTCATGCTGTTTGGGCGAAATGGACCCTAAGTGTAGCGACAGCCTCTTTTCGATGCAATGAAAGCTGCCGTCACCCACTGATACATGACCAAAACGCTTTGCGAGAAAATTTTGGCGGCCCCGAGCACTCAATTGTAGCGTAGGCACTCTTTATCGATGACGGATGACAGATAACGCTGAAATCGCCGAAGCCTCTGACCGACTTCGCACGGAGTCAGTGAGCCCAACGGAAGTTGCGCTCGACCTCGCGCCGCCAGCAGTGGATGCCCCAGCGCGCGTAGACGAAACCGGAGTAGAGCTCAAACGCGGCGCCATCTTGAACACCATCGCGACGTTGGCGTCGAATTTTCGCGGCATATTCACACTTCTCGTTGCGCGACTCCTCGGACCGGCTGCCTTGGGAACGTTTTCGGTTGCCTGGGCGAATAC
>JBKPBJ010000104.1:0-3708 GCA_046726875.1 Verrucomicrobiota bacterium | reverse complement strand
ATCTGGGTTAGCCGTACTGAATGTCTCCGACTGTGTAATGTTCGGAGAGGTCTCGGTGCCGGTGATCAGGTTGACGTCGGCTGCGCCAAACGCCAGGGGCATCAACAGTTTTTTGATGAAGTGGCCGACGGGACCGAGAGTAGAAGTCGCAGAAGTAGCAGCGCCATGTACCTCGCCGCAGGCAATCATGATGGCGCCGGCCCGGAAGTTTTCTTGCCTGTCGATGCCTTTCTCGTGAATCGTGGAACAGTCAAACCCAACAGGAACGAGAGGGTCCGAGGAACTGGTGATAATCTTACCTTTCGTCATTGCTTGTATGACGCTCTGAGCGGTTGCGGAGAACACGCCGGAGGCCAGCAGCGCGACAAAGACGCCGGCCAGGACAACGAAGAGTCCGATTAAGACACGGACGTTGAAGAAGGCTGATCGTGAAGCGGATTTCTTTCTCATGAATAGTTATGATGTGGATGGAATTTCAGTGTGAAGCGCCGTTTGTAGCGGAAGCGCCACCGGCGCGTCAACACTTTTTCCTAGTTGTGTGTAGTTGCCCCGAGGGTTTATTGGATACCGAAGATTTTGGCAAGCTTTTTTTCGAGTTTTTTGCAAAGTAGGCAGACGAACGCGTGAATTTCCCGTCAGCAGATGAGGCTTTGAGGCAAACTGGCTACGATGGCACGAAGTCGGCGCCTGTTTCTTTTGGTAACAATCCTGTTACTATTCCCGCGGCAGTCTCGGTAGTTCTGGGGAGCGCACGCGCCTCGCGTGCCGTGTTCGGCGCCCTCGCCGAACACATCCGGAAATTAACTATCGGCAGGAGGACTATTCTGACTTGTGGGCCTCGCGGAAAAACGCTGCTCAGACGCGTTGCGCGAGTCCGCACAACGCAGCACGCGAAAGCGCGTGCGCTCCCCAGAAACGGGCAGCCGGGATCACTGTTATCCGCCAGCCCGAACCGCTTTGAACGTTCCGTGCTTCGAGGGACGGTCTCCAACAAGCGCGGAGAATTCCACTTCACCGGTAATTAAATCCGGAGTTTCAAATTTTCCTTTGAACGTCAACGTTCCCGCGTCGCGCCCAACATTGCCGATTAAAAACTCCACCGTGCCCGAGAACGTTACGGAGTTTGCTTCGCCCCGGCTCCACTTTGCTTCCGAAGCCTTGTCGGCCCCCCAAACTTTAGATTGCGGGTCTGCCGCCATCAAAGATCCCTTTCCGTCGGCTTGCGCGTCAAAGCGCACCGAGCGGTGCTCTGCATTCGCAAAAGCAATCTCCACGTTCCATTTGCCAGTCATGCTGGGACTTTGTGCTTGAGCCAGGGCGCTGCAACACATCTGTGCGATCACGATGAGAAGCGCACTCCGGCAAGTGAGGAATGACGAATGACCCGCCTTCGCCAGGCTACGGCGGGGCGACCGAATGACGAAGGAAGCACGAAGCGGGAACGACGAATATAGCGCGCTGCGACGTTTCGACATTTGATCATTCGTGATTCTTTCGAACTTCGTCATTCGGGTTTCGTCATTTCCCTGCTTTCATGTTTTTTTCTAGTCGTGATTTGTTATCTCGGCAAGATGCGTTTTTTGGGAGTGCTGGTGGCGCATACTCTGTTCTGGCGTAAATTCGTCAACTCTGTGAAAAGTGGTTGCATCAGCCGGGAATTGAAAACAATGGGGATTTCCCGGAGCACGACTACCGCGCTCAACGTCCCTGGTTACAGCAAAGCTGGCATCCGCAAATCAAGGACCAGTCGTTGGCGCGCCGCCGCACTGATCACTCTGAACCTGTTCATGATCGCGCACATCGTCCAGTGGCGGTTAATGGGCAGAACGATTTCGCCTATCGAGCCCTCGGAAACGATGCACACGCTGCAAAAGGGATTCGTGAACGCGGGCTTCATCTTTTTTAGCCTGGCAATTTTGGCGACGCTCATTTTCGGGCGTTTTGTTTGTGGCTGGGGTTGTCACATTCTTGCGTTGCAGGATCTCTGCGGGTGGCTGCTTAAGAAAATGGGTCTTCATCCCAAGCCGTTTCGCTCGCGCCTACTGGTGTATGTCCCGCTCGGCGCCGCCTTGTACATGTTCGTCTGGCCGACGGCGTACCATTTGTTTTCGAAGCCCGCGCACGAACCAGTCTTTCCCAAATTCAGCAATCATCTGGTGACTACAAATTTTTGGGCGACGTTTCCTTCGGTCGCAGTGGCCATTCCGTTCCTGTTTATCTGCGGCTTTGTCACAGTTTATTTTTTGGGCCAAAAAGGCTTTTGCACCTATGCCTGTCCGTATGGCGGTTTCTTCGGGCTCGCCGACAAATTCTCGCCCGGGAAAATCCGCGTGACGCCTGCGTGCAACCAATGCGGCCACTGCACGGCGACCTGCACTTCGAACGTCATGGTGCATGCGGAAGTGAAGCAGTACGGGATGGTGGTCGATCCGGGTTGCATGAAATGCATGGATTGCGTCAGCGTATGCCCGAACGACGCGCTCTATTTCGGTTTTGGGAAACCGACGCTCCTGGCTCCGAAATCGAATGTCATTAAGAGACATTATTCGTTGACGTGGCCAGAAGAGATCGTCGGCGCATTGGTGTTTCTGGGAAGTTTTCTTGCGGTTCGCGGTGTTTACGCGCTGGTTCCATTTTTGATGGCGCTTGGCTGCGCTGCAGTCACAACGTTTCTCGCTCTGAAAACGTGGCGATTGCTTCGGGCAAGGGAGTTGTCCTTTTACCGGTTCAATTTGAAGTCGTCAGGAAAGATTCACAAGGCTGGCTGGGCGTTTGCCGTCTTCGCCTGTGCCTGGGTTGCCTTAAACGCGCACTGCGGCTGGGTGCGTTATCACGAGTTCCTCGGCAACATTGCGTTCAACAAGGTTCATTTGCCCGACGAACTGGCCTTGGCGCAGCTCGATCCAGTCCGCTGGCTTAGCGCGGCGGATCAGGAAAACATTCTACAAGGAAAGAAGCATTATCTGGCCGCTTCGAGAACGGGGCTGTTTGTAAACAACGAAGCTCTGCCGAAGCTGGCCTGGTTTGAATACTTGTTAGGCGCCGCTGAGCAATCCGTGCAAACCCTCGCCAAGGCCGCAGCCTACCAAAAAGACGAGAGTAAAGCTTTAAGCCTTTACTATCGCGGCGCGATCTTGAATCGTCTCGGCCGTTACGACGAAGCGCGAACAAGCCTTGATCAAGCTTTGGCAGAAAGAGACGACTTGATTCTTGCGCGACAGGAAAAAGGCGAATCGCTCTGGCAGATCGGTCGCAGGGATGAAGCCGTTGCGGCTTGGACGGATGCCGTGCAGCGCAATGCACAGCTTGTATTGACTAACAACGAGCTTGCCGGTGCGGCGCTCGAATCGGGCAAACCTGACGAAGCCGATCTCTATCAAAAGCAAGCTGACCAATTCACTCCCAGGAATCCGCTTTACCATTGGGTGCTCGGCCGGCGTCTACAGGACCTCGGCATGACTCAATTAGCCGAAAAACATTTCCAGCAGGCGGGGCGACTCGATCCGGGCGGCCAAACGCCCAGCCAGCCTTGAGAAGCTTGAAGCGTTAAGGTGGAACGCGTTGTCCTCAACGCGTTGAACAATGTGAATGCGGTGTAACTGCCTGATATCTGCGCCTTCGGCGATTCATTTGGCATCGTCTTCAGGAGAAGCCGATCCACCTTTGGAAGCACGTGATGCTTCCGCAGCGCACACCTAGCGTTGGTGC
>JBKPBJ010000103.1:0-1999 GCA_046726875.1 Verrucomicrobiota bacterium | reverse complement strand
GGATTCGCCTGGCCCGCCGGACTTGGCGATATCTTTATGGCGGTGACCGCTCCCTGGATCGCGGCGCGCGTGGTCGCCGATGATCGATTCCGTTTCGGCAAAGTGTTTCTTCTTTGGAATCTGATCGGCATCGCCGATTTTATGGACGCCGTTTTCTGGGGGACACTTTACATGTGGCCCGGATTTCCAACTTTGGTGAGCACGTCGCTCATGCAACGCCTCCCATTCGCGTTGATCCCTTGTTTCTTTGTGCCACTGGTGGCCATCGCACATATCGTTCTTCTGGCGCAGCGGCGAAGTTCGTATAAAAATGGGGGCTGAAGTAATCTTCCAGTTTGTTCCGCAGCGTTCTACTTGGATCTCTGAGGAATCCAACGTAGGAGCTGGAGGTTACTTCTTCCGGCAGGAAGTTAGGCATCGCAGACCATTCGGAAATATGCGGCGTCGGCTGACGCAACGGTTACTCTCGTGTAACGCCGTTACGAAATAGTGCCCTGTTGTCGAACATGTCGACGAACCTCGCTTACTTCGCGGCCATCTTCTTTTAAGACAATCGGATAGTTGTCCCACCCATTTACAACAAAGAACGCTACTCTTCGTGCATGGTATTTTCGTATGCGATCGTAGCGTTCAGGACCACTGACTTGCTCCCATTCGGCTCTTAGTTCGTGTTCGTGTTCTTGAAATTCCCGTGTTTCAAGATTCTTTTCATCAACGGCCTTTTGAATCTCTTCTTTTGAAGGCTCGAGCAGATGTTGTCCTGGCGATATGGGAGACTGAGCATTTCGCAAACTTTCTTTTGCATCCCCACATTGTCGCGCGAGGCATGCAGGGAAAGCAATCGCGCGGCGTCCCCCGGGTTTTGTCGCCTTTCTCTTGCTCGCGTGCCGACGAAAAGGATAAGGTCGCTTAATGCACACCGAGCCGAAAGGGAAAAAGCGGAAAGGCTTCCGGGTAGCGTCCCTCGCAAATGGTATGGGACTCGCCATACGGCATTAGGAGAAACCTGCGGCGGGTCAACTGACATGGCTAAGGTGGGACTAGAAGTGGATCAAGAGGATCAGCATTATCCTCGGAGTGATCCTCGCCTGCGCGAAGCTCCTCGATTGGGGAACTAAGTTTTTCAGATATGAATTGGTTGCGCTAGCATGACTTTTTTATTTACATGATCTTGGTTTGGGTGTTTGTCGTGGTCGGAATCCCAGTCGCAGCGAAGAAATTGCAATCGCGAAAAGGAAAAACCTGAGCCATTTTATCAACGACTCTGCGCGCCTTGCGCGCGTGTTTTGAAGTTAAAATCTGTAATGCGCGTGATGGATCTCTTGGAGCAAGTACAGGCCACCCAACTAAACATCGGATCCCTTCCGATCCGTGAAATCCGCGCGATCCGCGGTTACGTCTGGCGCGCTGCGCGATTCAGCGCATCAGCGTAATAAGCCGGCTGCGGCTGGGAACTTCGAGTTTGCGGAAGACTGCGTGGAGGTGCTTTTTCACCATCTGCAAACTTAAGCAGGCGTCATCAGCGATCTCCTGATTACTCCGCCCTTCGCAGACAAGCCGCGCAACTTCCTGTTCGCGCCTGGTGAGTCGAACAAGATGCGGCAACCGGGTGCTCGCTGCCGGCCCCGTAGATAGAGACGCGTGGCGGCGCAAATCCTCGCACTCGATAAGAAAATGCGGCTGCGCCACGCCGCATGAGCTCAGCTGTTTCAAATGAATAGTCGCTCGTAAATGCGGCGATCGCGGATGACGCACCCGTTCTTCTTTGAAGCCGGTTAGAGGCACAACAGGGCGTTGCGCGTGCGCCCATTGCTGTTTGAGCAGACGACATCGATTCAAAATCTCGGACGGAATCGGTGAGGCCGGGTTCGTTAGTTGCGCCTCCTCGGGTCCTTTTTCCCACAGTGCGCAGAAGTCGCGCGCGGCCCGGTTTTGGTAAATCGGTTTTAAGTTCCATCGCAAGAGAATTGTCGGCATTGGCAATCGGCTCAGGAAGTCT
>JBKPBJ010000102.1:0-2348 GCA_046726875.1 Verrucomicrobiota bacterium | reverse complement strand
CGATCTTCAAAAGTGCCTCAAGATTTACACCGAGGCATTCGATGCGCGGCAGCCATTCGTTATGCAATACCGGCTCCGGCGAAACGATGGCGAGTATCGCTGGCTTTCGGATCAGGGCGTGGCACGTCATGACGCGCAGGGGGGGTTCGCCGGCTACATCGGCTCATGCGTGGACGTCACAGAATTAATGCAAAAGGAAGAGGCTTTGCGCGAATTCGAGGAACGAGTCGTTCTCGCAGCCGAAGCAGCTCATCTCGGGGTGTGGGAGATGGACCCCGGCACCAACGAGATTTGGATGTCTGACAGCGCGCGCACTTTGTTTCAATTTGATTCCGAGACTCGCATCGACCACGCGGCGCTTCAAGATCGCGTTCACCCGGAGGATCGTGCGCTTCGCGATTCCGCCGTCAAACACGCGATAGAAACACGCGGTGGATACGAAATGGAATATCGTGTTTTGTTACCGGATGGAACTCAGCGCTGGATCGGAGGGCGTGGACGCTGCGTAGCCGGGGACAATCGCGAAGGCGCTCGGCTCGTTGGTGTTTCCATAGACATAACGCCGCGCAAGCTCGCTGAAGCAGAAGCGCTGCGGCAACGTGACGAGCTCAGTCACCTCAGTCGTGTGGCGTTAATGGGTGAAATGTCTGCCTCCATTGCTCATGAGTTGAATCAACCGTTGGCTGGGATTCTCAGTAACGCCGCAGCTGGACGGCGTTTCATCGATCGCGGGAATGTTGATCAGGGGGAAATTCGCGAACTGCTCGGTGACATCATCGCAGATGGTCGCCGCGCCAGTGACGTAGTTCGCGGCATTCGGGGCATGGTCAAGAAGGAGCACGTGGTGCGTCGTTCGGTGAATCTCAACGAAGTCGTGATGGACGCATTGCGCATGGCATCACCCGATGCGCTGCTTCACTCGTGCCAGTTGGAAACTTCGCTGGATCCAAATTTGCCCGCGATCCACAGCGACCCGATTCAACTTCAACAGGTCTTGCTGAATCTTGCGATCAACGCATTCGACGCGATGCGCGACACACCGGCCTCGAAACGGAAGGTCGTTATCGCGACGCAATCAAACGGCGATGGCACGGTTCGCGCCAGCGTGCGCGATTATGGTGTCGGTATTTCCGAGGAGATGCGGGACCGTCTTTTCGATCCTTTCTTCAGTACAAAAACAGAAGGACTTGGAATGGGATTAGCCATTGTACGAGCCATCGTTGAATCGCACGGCGGCACGATCACAGCTGTAAACGCCGATGGCGGCGGCACCCGGTTTGAATTTGTTCTTCCAGTGAACAGCACGTCCTCCACATGATCCCTTCGAATAGCCTCGTATTTTTGATCGACGACGACGCATCAGTCCGAAAAGGCGTATCGCGGTTGTTGCGCTCAGCCGGTTACAACAGCGAGGCATTTGGCTCGGCATCTGATTTTCTCACGCGCGAACAACACTCAGGACCTGCCTGCGTCATCGTGGATGTGCGGATGCCGGGGATCAACGGCATGGATTTGCAAAGTGTTTTGATTCAGCGGCGCCGGGAAGAACAACTCGTCTTCATCACGGGGCACGGCGACATCTCGATGTGCGCGCAGGCGATGAAAGCCGGCGCGGTCGATTTTCTACCGAAGCCGTTTCGAGCCACCGAGCTCCTCCAATGTGTCGAGCGCGCCCTGGCACGTTCTGCCGACCAAAGACAGCGCGAAATCGAGAAAGCTGCAGCTCGCCGCCTTTTGGACTTGTTAACGCCGCGTGAGTTCGAAGTGATGCAACTCGTGATTACAGGCATGTTAAACAAGCAGATTGCAAGTGAGCTAGGCACTGCGGAAAAGACCATCAAGGTCCACCGCGGCCGCGTAATGAAAAAACTGGGCATCGTGTCGGTCGCCGATTTGATGCGTTTGGTCGAAACAGCACAGATTGCCTCCCTTAGGTCGTGTGAGACTAAAGTCTAATATGGCGTCGTCGAACGCGGGCATAATGTTGACTTGTTTTGCACGCTCCACGCCCAAATCTGATCTGTCTGCTGGACGATGATCCCTCTGTATTGAGGGGCCTCAATCGGCTTCTTGCGTCGGCAGGCTGGCACCCCGAACAGTTCAATGATCCAGACGCGTTTTTGAGCTACGTAAAACTTCATCGGCCTGCGGTCGCCATCATTGATGTGTGGATGCCACTAATGAATGGGCTCGAGGTCCAATCGCGAGTCCGCGAGCTTTCGCCTTCGACGCGGGTCATCATGTTCACCGGCAAAGACGATCCGCTCGTGCGCTCTACCTCGCTAAAAGCGGGTGCGTCAGCTTTTTTCACCAAACCATTCGACGACGAAGAATTTCTCACCGCCGTT
>JBKPBJ010000101.1:0-6972 GCA_046726875.1 Verrucomicrobiota bacterium | reverse complement strand
GGCCAAACGATTATCGTGAAAAATGGCACCATCGTTGCCGTCGAAGCGTTGGAAGGAACAAACGCGACGATCAAACGCGGCGGCACGCTTGCGCGTGAAGGCGCAGTCATGGTCAAAGTCAGCAAACCGAATCAGGACATGCGCTTCGACGTGCCAGTAATCGGCGTCGAAACAGTTCGGATCGCCGCTGAATCGGGAGTGCGCGTCATCGCTGTTGAAGCCGGAAAGACCTTGCTGCTCGAGCGCGACGCCATTGTCGATATCGCCAATCGCACAAAGGTGTCAATTGTTGCCGATTAATTTGCGCGTTATGTCGTTAAAATTGAAACCTGTGTGTGAAAAATGTGGAACCGCGCTTATGCCTGACGGGACAGCGTACATCTGCAGCTACGAATGCACATATTGCGGCGATTGTGCACAGCAGCTGAACTTCGTTTGCGTAAACTGCGGGGGCGAACTCTTGCGTCGACCGCGCCGGAAAGGGCCTTCTAGTTTCAGCGACCGCACTAGTGCTTGATTCGATAAGTAAGAAAGCATTCGTCACCAATGATGCGCATGTCGATCAATGAACAATGCACGCTGGCGGGCAGAAATTCTTTGCTCAAACCTGTCAACGTAGGTGCCTTACCTCCGCCGAACATGTACGGCGCAATCGTAAGATTGAGCTGATCGACCAAGCCTTGTTCTAACAAGGAGCGAAAAAGAGTCGGCCCGCCTTCACACGCAAGCGTGCGAACCTTGTATTGATTACGCAAAGTTTCCAGCATCGCAGTGATATCAACCTGGTCTGCCTTGGTTAAGTGCAGTATCGCCCTTTTTCGTAACGTCTCCTGATTTTTCCGAGGCATTCGTTTGGTGGAAAAAATAATGATCGGCGAGATGTCGGATTGAAAAATCTTCAGCCCATTATTGATTCTGCCTTTGTTCGAGACGATCACGCGAAGCGGAGAGCGAGACTGACCGCGCTTGATCCTCAATTCCTGCAGCTCCGCCGGCACTCCGAGCCGGACGTTGTCGCGCTCCAGACTTGTGTGGCCAAGCAGAACCGCATCCGCTAGAGCGCGCTGGCGAAACAAATGCAGCTTATCTTCACGCGAGGTGAAATCCACCGGCCCGAAATTTTTCGTGGTGACCTTGCCATCGGCGGTCATGGCGAAGGTGGCATAGACAAACGGGCGCTGCCGGTTGCGACTCATGAAAAAGAAAACGCCCAACGCTCAACGCCCAACGTCCAATATTTAATCTTTTGAGTTGACCATTGAGCGTTGGACGTTGGGCGTTGGACGTTGAATTGCTTAATCATTCCGGTTCGCCGAGCTCATGTTCCAGCGTGACAACTTCCTCTTCCATTTCGCGAAGTTTCACGCGCTCTGCTGCGCCACTAGGCTTGTAAAAGAGGTAAACAAAAGCGCCCGGGAGACAGCAAACGAGTATGATCACGAAACTGAGCGACCCGACGAGAATGGCTTTTGCTTCCGGAACGCCACAGAGGCCGTTGAGCATAATCTGTAAGACTTTTTCGCGGAGCCCGATTCCGGCGAAACTGATCGGCAACGCCGAGATCGTTCGTTCAACTGGCATGATAGCAAAGAAATCAACCAGTGGCACTCGAACCCCCAACGCGTACGCGGCAAACAGGAAAGCTGTAAACGTTGCAAGATGCGCCACGATCGACGCACCAAACGCAACAAGGGACGCCCGCCAATGATGCGCATACAGATGATAGGCCGCGAAGATCTCAATTAGTTTATCGCGTCCCGGAAAATGTGCGGGAAAAAAACGGAATAGTTTGAATCCACTGATGACGAACGTCGCAACCAGGAAAGCAACCGACGCGCTCAGAAGAATGAGCAACAGCCAGAGCAAATTTCTGGTCTCCGGTTTCTGGGCAAGAAAATCATATCGCAACGCGATCAGGGTGGCCGTGACGGCAACAAGGGCAACGAGACCGATGAATCGATCGAACACTACCGCCAGCAGGGCACCAGCTTTCTTGTCAGGCGTTTCCTTCAGCAGGTAATAACTTTTGATGATGTCGCCGCCGGTGCCTCCAGGGAGAAATTGGTTGTAAAATAGTCCTATAAAAAACAGTCCCGTCAGGCGGGGCACACTAAGGTGAATGTTCTGCACTTTCAGCAACACGTGCCAGCGAAACGCGGCTGCTGCTTCCACCACGAAATAGGCCAGCATCGACATCAGAACCCAGCGATACTCCGCGTTCCGGAGCGCCTCGACCATCTGGGCGCGCCGGTTTGGGTCGTGATAAACCCAATAAAGAACCCCGATGGTGACGCTAAGCTGGAAAATTGTGACCAGAACCTTCTTCATTCGCCAAAACGTTCCTTCCAAATTCGCACCGATTGACGAATCGCATCCGCCGTTTTGTTCGGGCTCATCTCCCAGACAAATAAGCAGTTTGTAGGAAGAAGTGGAACAAGCTTATCGAAATCTATCGTGCCCGTAAAAGGCGCTTCATGATCCCTGGCCGGCCACACGCAATCCTGCACGTGGCAGCCAAACGCCTTCGAGCCGACCGCGCCTAACCACTCAGCGTGATCAATGAATCCCAAGTTCTCCTTAATTTGCGAGTGACCGAAGTCGTGCCAGTAACCGACCTGCTCCGAATTCAATTCCTCCAGCAAGCTTGGCAACTCGCGTTCGCTTGGAATTTCTTCGTAACCGCGGCGGCTTTCCAGCGCGATCCGGACGTTTTTCGAAGCCGCGTGCTCAACGATGCGGCGCAGACCATCCTTCACCCGCTGTAAATGAACCGGTGCGCGGCGTTCGCGCGTTTCCACCGCTTTCAGCTTCGCTCGTACGTACCCGCGAGAGAGGTGCTTGCCCGCTTTCGTCATCATGATCAGTCGATCGGTAATTGGCTGCATTTTCACCTGGCCCAAATGCAATACAACAAACGGCGCGCCCAGTCGTTCGGCGAAATCAATTGTTTGAAAAGTTTGTCGCACGGCACGCTCACGTTCCTCGGCAGAAACAGCAGAAAGTTCATAACAGTCCGGCGAAGCCACCATCACTTCGACGGGCAACGGGCAAAAATTATGCAAACTGCTGAAGTGGACCTGGCCTGAATCGAACATTTTCTGAATCCCCGGAATTAGCGACAAGCGTATGCCATGGCCCAATTCGATCGAATCAAACCCGAGTTCGGTTTTGATTTCGCGCAGCATTTTGTCTCCGGCGGTGTGCCGCCCGGAGTTCCAGCAAGTGGAAAACGAAATCATCGGCACATGATCATCCTGTGTTCTGAGCAGAGTGAAGCATAGCGGAACGAAGTCGAAGAATCCCCTCGCAGAAGCTTGAGTTTTTCAACGGGATCCTTAGACTCCGCTTCGCTCTGCTCGGGACGACACTTTGCGAAAATGTCGACCATTCAACACACCGGCTCAATCTCAGGCTCCGGCGCGGGCGAAACCGGCCGATCGCAAACGTGGCGCCCGGCAACACTTAAAACCGATAACGCGGCGATTCCATAAATCACTGATGCAATCGTCAGCGTCGTTCGCATTCCAATGAGATCGGCGAAACCGGGTGTAATCAGGCCTGCAACGGGCATCAGACCGAAAAAACTCATGCCCACAACCGCTGATACGCGACCCCGCAAATGCGCCGGGGCTTGTTCCTGCACGATCGTGTTGGTAAGGCCAAAGTTCATTGAGAGGGCAATCGCCATAGCGCCCATCGCGCAGGCAGTCAGCAAAAAACTTTGCGACACTGACATGAGAAAAACGCCCACCGCAATAGCTACCACGTTGCCGGTCATGAATTTCAACCGATTGTGGTGCGCAACGCTAAGCAATCCAATCGAACCAAGGAACGCGCCGCTTCCGGAAATCGCCATAAGTCCTCCCATCGTTTTCGCACCAAGACGAAGAATATCCCTCACGTAGAGCGGAAGCATCACTGAGATCGCCGGGAAAACGAAGATCGTGTTCAACGCAATCAGCGTGATGAGAGAAACAATAATGCGATTGGAGCGAACATAACGAAATCCCTCTAGGATCCCGCTACGGCGTTGTTTTTCTTCTTCCGGTGTGCCAATCGGCCGTTTCGGTAGCGAGATGAGTGCTGCGATCAATGCTACAAAAGATAGCGCGTTTGTGAAAAATGCCGATGCCGCGCCCCACCACCCGACAAATAGACCAGCCATCGACGGTCCGATTAAACGCGATCCGTGAAACACTGATCTATCGAGAGCAACGGCTGGGGCGATTTCATCCCGCTTCACCAACTCCGGGACAAGCGCACTGATAGCCGGCATTTCGTAGGCGAAAGCAATCCCCAGGAGCAGCGCAAAGAAAACAATGTGCCAGACGCGAATATGGCCGCTCATTACCAAAAATCCTAATGCCACAGCAAAGATGATTTGCGCAATTTGCGTCGCCACGAGGATTTTGCGTTTGTCCAGCCTGTCAGCCAATGAGCCTGCTACCGGAGCGAGTATCAAGGCCGGCAAGCCCGCAGCGAAGTTCACCAGCCCAAGCAGAATCGCCTTGCTGGTGAGCCCGCTCATGACCCAGCTTTGCGCCATCATTTGCATCCACGTGCCACTGTCGGAAATGAGCGAACCGATGATGTACCGGCGGAACGGTCCCTGCCGCAAAAGCGCCAGCGACTTCGATCCAACCCATTTTTCCTGCGCGTTCATCGCAAACACTCATCGTTGTAGGGGCGTTTGTGTCAAACGCCCAGGACTGTTGTTTGTCTCGTAATCCTGCTCTTGCTCATGCTCCTGCTCTTGTTCCATGCAATCACACAATGACGAAGCACGAATGACGAATGACGAAACCTGAATGCCGCGATAAATCCAAAGAGCGGCGGTCTCCAGTCCGCCGAAGAACGTTTGTGCAACCATTTCCCGTACGAAGTTTGCGCGATCTCAGCCGGGAGGCCGACACTGCCTTTGGAAACGGCGGTTTGGAAACCGCCGCTCCTTTGTTATTTTGAACCATGCGCATCGACAGATACACGCAGAAGATGCAGGAAGCGCTCCAGGCGGCGCAGGACCTCGCGTCGCAACTGAACAATTCCGAAATCACGAACGAACATTTTCTTTCCGCTCTTCTGGACCAAAGCGATGGAATAGCTCGCCCGCTCCTGGAGAAGATCGGCACAAACGTAGATCAGTTGCAGGAACGGCTTCGTGCGGAGTTGGAGCGTCGCCCGAAAATACACGGCAGCGCCGCCGATCTGCGGATCTCGAATGAACTCCGCACCGTGTTGGACAGCGCCGAGAAGGAGATGTCCAAACTCAAGGATGAGTTCACGAGCGCTGAGCATTATCTGCTCGCGCTATCTGGCGTCCCGCAAAGCGGGATTCCTGCGGCAAAATTGCTGAAGGATCTCGGCGTCACGCGCGACAAGCTCATGCAGGGCCTCCAGCAGGTGCGCGGCTCGCAGCGGGTGACTGACCAAAATCCTGAGGGCAAATTTCAGGCGCTGGAAAAGTACGGACGCGACCTCACCGAATTGGCGCGGCGCGGCAAGATCGATCCGGTGATCGGACGCGACAATGAGATTCGCCGCGTTATGCAGGTCCTATCGCGCCGGACAAAAAATAATCCTGTGCTCATTGGCGATCCCGGTGTCGGCAAGACGGCGATCGTGGAAGGCCTGGCGCGCCGCATCATCAGTGGCGATGTCCCTGATTCGTTGAAAAATAAACGCATCATTGCGATGGACATTGGCGCAATGGTCGCAGGCGCAAAGTATCGCGGGGAATTCGAGGACCGGCTCAAAGCCTTTTTGAAAGAAGTCACTGATGCTCAGGGCCAAATCATTCTATTCATCGATGAATTGCACACTATCGTCGGCGCGGGAGCTGCCGAAGGTTCGGTCGACGCGTCAAATATGCTCAAACCGATGCTGGCGCGCGGCGAGCTACGTACCATCGGAGCGACCACGATTGATGAGTATCGCAAATACATCGAGAAGGACGCGGCTTTGGAGCGGCGTTTTCAGCCAGTGCTCGTGGATGAGCCAACTGTGGAAGACACGATAGCGATCCTGCGCGGATTAAAAGAACGATACGAAGTGCACCACGGCGTGCGAATCACCGACGGGGCATTGGTTGCGGCAGCGGTGCTGTCGCACCGTTACATCACGGATCGCTTTCTGCCGGATAAGGCAATCGACTTGGTCGATGAAGCGGCGTCGCGTTTGAAGATCGAGCTCGATTCAATGCCCACAGAAATCGATGTGATCGAGCGCCAGATCATGCAGCATGAGATGGAGCGCCAGGCGCTCAAGAAAGAAAAAGACCCGGCAAGCAAGGAGCGTTTGAAGAAGCTCGAGAAAGAATTGGCTGAGCTAAAAGAAAAATCGAACGCGTTGAAGGCGGAATGGCAAAAGGAGAAAGCGCTCATCGATGAGCAGCGCAAGGTGAAGGAAGAAATCGATCGATTTCGAACTGAATTAGAGCGCGCACAGCGCCGCGGTGAACTGGGCAAGGCGAGCGAAATTCAATACGGCAGCATTCCTGAATTGGAAAAGAAATTGACGGAGCTCACTGCGAAATCGGCCAAGACTAAAAAGCGTTTGCTACGCGAAGAAGTAACAGAGGAGGACATTGCCGAAGTCGTCTCGAGCTGGACAGGCATTCCCGTTTCGCGTTTGCAGGAGGGCGAGCGCGAGAAACTTGTAAAGCTCGAGGGGCATTTGCACCTACGCGTGGTCGGTCAGGACGAAGCCATTAAAGCGGTGGCAAACGCCGTTCGGCGAGCCCGGGCCGGTCTGCAGGATCCAAATCGACCGCTCGGCTCATTCATTTTTCTCGGACCCACTGGCGTTGGCAAAACGGAATTGGCCCGCGCGCTCGCGGAATTTTTGTTCGATGACGAGAACGCATTGATTCGCATCGACATGAGCGAATACATGGAGAAACACACTGTGGCGCGTTTGATCGGCGCGCCGCCAGGGTACGTCGGCTACGAGGAAGGCGGCCAACTTTCGGAAGCA
>JBKPBJ010000100.1:0-2294 GCA_046726875.1 Verrucomicrobiota bacterium | reverse complement strand
GGAATGTGGGAGTGGGATTTGGAGAAAGATGAAATCTGGGTCACGCCGACGCGCCGCGCTCAGTTGGGTTTCCCTGCTTCTGGAAGGATCACATTCGAAGATCTGATTTCCCGCTGGCACGCGGATGATCGCGACAAAGTCTGCGAGGCAGTGAATGACGCGATTCAAAATGGCAAAGATTACCAGGCAGATTTTCGGGTTGTTCGTGGGGACGGTAGTGTGCAGTGGGTCTGCGCGCGTGGGCGCGTGCAGGTGGATGCGCACGGAAAACCGATCAGGCTTACCGGGATTAGCCTGGATATTACGGATCGAAAAGAGGCAGAGCTTATCGCCCAGCAGCAGCGCGGCGAACTTGCAAGGCTGAGGCAGCAGAAAACGGCGTTACTTGAGCGCGAAGTCGCGGCGCGCGCCCGGCTAGAGCGTGAGGTGATCGAGAGTTGCGCCCGCGAACAACGGCGGATCGCGTATGACTTGCACGACGGCGTGGGACAACAGTTGGTGGGTATCGCATTAAGCGCGAAACTGCTCGAAGAACAGTTGCGTCCAAGTCGGCCGATCGAGGCTGAGAAGGCGTCGGACATGGTGCGGCTTGCTAATGAAGCGGCCAGGCAGACACGACTCACCGCACGCAGTCTCGAAGGCGCTGACGGAGTGGGCGATTTGAAAGCGGCCTTGGAATCGCTGGCCATGAACATAAGTCAAAATTGCCGTGTGAGCAGCATGGTTAAGGCCAATGGCGCCTCGCTGCCAGTTAGTGCGCCGATAGCAACTCAACTTTACCGAATTGCGCAGGAAGCGGTGCGTAACGCTGTGGAGCACGGTGCTGCTCGCCAGGTATTGATCCAACTCACATTCGGTGATCGGGAGATGGTGCTGAGGGTACAAGATGACGGTGGAGGTTTTGATGCGAAGGCTAACGGCCACGGCATGGGCCTTCGAATCATGCGCTATCGCGCGCAGTGCATCGGCGGCTCATGCGAAGTGCACACTGGCCCGACTAAGGGGACCACGGTTTGTTGCCGTGTGCCGCTGGAAGCCCAGCCTTCCCTTTCTACGATCTCATGAATGAAACAACACAAACCGAAAGAAGATCGCCCGTAATCGTGGTGGAGGACCACCCGGTGCTATGCGACGGGCTCAAGCAGTTAATCGGCAGCCAGCCGGACCTGGCCTGTGTCGGGGTCGCGGACGACGTTTCGAGCGCCAAACGGCTCGTTGAAGAATGCAGACCCGATCTGATGGTTCTCGACTTGCGTCTGAAGGCTGGCGACGCGCTCGACTTTATCAAAACATTGCGGGTCGAATATCCCGAAGTAAAAGTGCTCGTCCTATCGCAATACGATGAATTGATTTTCGCCGAGCGCGCTCTCCGTGCCGGCGCATCCGGTTACATCATGAAAGAAAACGCCACCGATGAGGTGCTGCGAGCAGTGCGCAAGGTTCTCGCTGGCGAATTGTATTTCAGCGAAAGAGTCGCCGCAGCCGTAGTGCAGCGGGTCTTGCGCGAAAAACCGGCTGCCACGGGTGAGGGCATCGAGCGCCTTTCTGACCGCGAGATGCAGGTGTTTCAACTTTTGGGCGCTGCATACAGCTCGCGGGAAATCGCCGCGCAATTCCAGCTGAGCCGCAAAACTGTCGAGACCCACTGCGAAAAAATTAAGCATAAGCTGAGTCTGCAGACGGCAGCGGAACTCAAGCGGTTTGCTCGACAATGGGCCGCTGAAAATTTGGTGCCTGCCGAAGCGTGGGTGGCGCCTTTGTCACAGAACAGCCGGTCAAAAGCTTAGTACGATTTCACAATGTTGTAGCCGCGAGCGCGTGGCCGGTCCAAACTCGCTGTTTCGCACTAGGAAATATAGTCAACAGATCGTGGCTACAGGGGCAATCCATTCTGGACGCTCCAAGCGCGAAGCAGTCCTAAGAATATCTCACAAGCTCCTTTGTTGTCGCCGCGGAACTGCTCGCCACACCCTAGGCCATGCAAATCGGGTGCGAAGCGGGCACCCTGCACCTCAAATAGGTCGCTGTCAGAAAGCAATTCCTCGAGAGCGATGGCTGCAGTCTAAGAACGCCTGTTAGTAACTCGACCAATTTACCTAGGTAGGATGCTCCATTAACTTAGGTAACAAATCAGGCGCTCAATCAGCATATAGGTTGGGAACTTCGTCCCGGAATTTTCGTAGAACTATGCTGAGATGGAAGGACCGGTTCCACATTGTGCTTCCCCCAAGCGATCGCAGCAGCCGTCGCCCGAACCACATCACACTTATTTAGAGAGGAAAAAGCTAAATGAG
>JBKPBJ010000099.1:0-2791 GCA_046726875.1 Verrucomicrobiota bacterium | reverse complement strand
GATTCTTCGCTCCGCTCAGAATGACAATCGTGTGTCACTTATGAAAACACCTTTCGAAAAACTGGGTCTCACCGACGACAACGCGGGCGTGTTTGACGGCGAATGGCGCGGAGGCGGCGCAAAGATCGATAAGATTTCGCCCATCGACGGGCGACGACTTGCCAGCCTTCGCACCGCTTCCGACGACGATTACGACAAAGCGATTTCGCGCGCGCATGAAGCGTTCCTGAAATGGCGCGTCACACCTGGACCGGTCCGCGGCGACACGGTGCGCCGCCTCGGCAACGCGTTGCGTGAATTGAAACATGAGCTCGGCCAGCTGGTGACGCTGGAGACCGGGAAAATCATCGCTGAAGGCGAAGGCGAAGTGCAGGAGATGATCGACATCTGCGATTTCGCCGTCGGCCAATCGCGCATGCTTTACGGCCTAACGATCCAATCGGAGCGACCAAGCCACCGGTTAATGGAGCAATGGCACCCCCTCGGAGTGGTCGCAGTGATTAGCGCGTTTAATTTTCCGGTCGCAGTTTGGTCGTGGAACGCGGCGCTCGCCGCCGTGTGCGGTGACGCTACAGTTTGGAAACCGTCGGAAAAAACGCCGCTCACCGCGATCGCCGTGACGAAAATTGCCGAGCGTGTCTGTCGCGAAACCGGCGCTGATCCAGCGATTTTTACGCTGTTGGTTGGTGATCGCAAAACGGTCGGACAAAAACTGGCCGACGATCCGCGGATTCCATTGGTATCGGCTACCGGCTCAACCAACATGGGATTTAATGTCGCCAAAACTGTTAACGGACGGTTGGGCCGAACGATTCTGGAACTCGGCGGCAATAACGCGCTCATCGTCACGCCGAGCGCCGATCTCGAGATGGCCGTGCAATCCATCTTTTTCGGCGCCGTAGGCACAGCCGGACAGCGTTGCACGTCCACGCGGCGCGTGATCATCCACGAGTCTGTTGCATCGAAGGTTCGCAATAAACTCCTTCGTGCTTACAAGAGTTTGCCCATTGGGAATCCACTGGATTGCAAGACAGTAATGGGTCCGCTGATCGACAGGCACGCTGTCGATATGGTGCAGGATTCCATTAAGCGGCTGAAAGACGAAGGCGGCGAGGTGCTTTACGGCGGGGAACGACTCACCGTTCCTGGCGACGCTTACATGAAACCGTGTGTGGCAACTGCGAAACCGGATTTCGAAATCGTGAAACACGAGACATTTGGTCCGCTGCTTTATCTGCTGACCTACCGCGACTTCGACGAGGCAATGGCGATTCACAACAATGTGCCGCAAGGATTGACCTCGTCTATTTTCACCAATGACGTGCGCGAAGCGGAAAAATTCGTGAGCGCGGTCGGCAGCGATTGCGGAATTGCCAACGTGAACACCGGCACGAGCGGCGCGGAGATCGGCGGCGCGTTCGGCGGCGAAAAACAAACCGGCGGCGGCCGGGAGAGCGGCAGCGATTGTTGGAAGAGCTACATGCGGCGTCAGACGAACACCATCAATTTCTCCACCGAGTTGCCGCTGGCGCAGGGAATTCAATTCGGCGCAGGCGAGGGAAGCGGGACGGTGTGATCTGGGTAGCGCACGCGTCTCGCGTGTTGGCGATGGCGTCTCGCCATCGCAGACTTTTTTCAACGGTATTTACGAACGACGGCGGCTGTTGTTCATAAGGCTGCGTATGGAAGTTCGTTACGGTGGGACACCGCAACCAGCACGCCAGACGCGTGCGCTACCCAATCCAAAAATTCAGCGCGCGACCGTTAGCGTCAGAAGTTCGTCGAGCTTGTCAGCGCTATCCAAATTCATGATGCAGTGGCGCAATTTTTCGCATTGATCCTTTCCGACGACGTCGCCGCCAAGCGCATTGAATTTCACCGCGATTTCCTCTTCGGTCATCGTATCGCGCGGATCGCCTTTGGGGACATCGACGCGCGTCGCATGCTCCTTGCCATCATTCGTCGTGATGGTTACGCGGCTCGGTTGGAATTTAGGAAAGAGCGCTTCGAACTCTTCGTTCGCCACAACTTTTATCTTGTTCATGATTGGAATAAGCGACTGATCGCGCACCCGTTCTTCGTGGAATTGCAGCGGCGTCACCATTCCATCGACAAGTCCGACCGCCATGCAATAAGGCAACGAATGATCGGCGGTCTCCTTCGAGGTGGGCCGGTACTTGTGTGGATCGCCAAGAATGTCTGCAGCGCGCGCGATCACTTCGACTTTGATTTCCTTCACGTCGTCAGCCTTGATCTTGTTTTCCTTAACCGTTTTCATCATGGCAGTCAGCGGCGCGTGACTTAGCGCTTCAATTGGGAAACTCTTCATCCCGCAATCGAGAATCCGATAGTGCGATGTCGGCGAGGTTGGCAGATCATTGACCAGGCCTTCGCCATCGAAGCTAGCCGGTTGTCCTTTGTATTGGACGTGACTGAACACGGCGAACAAACCTTCCTTCCCGTCGATCATGTGCTCGGGTCCGGAGAATCCTTGGCGCGCGAGCAACGCGCTCTCGGCGCCCATGCGACCGGCCCACGGATCGACCGTGTTCTTCATGTTGGTCAACTTGCCCGCTGTGACCGCGCCCGGACAAAACGTGCGCGCGGCGCTGATGCCGATCGCCGAGACCATTTGATCGCGCGTGAGATTTAGCACGCGCCCCGCCGCTACGGGCGCCGCGAACGCGCTCAACGTTGCGTGATGCCACCCATATTCGCGAACTCCCGGGCGCCCGATTTCGCAAAAACGCATCTCAATTTCGTAGGCAATGATCGTGGCGAGAATTAAATC
>JBKPBJ010000098.1:0-17939 GCA_046726875.1 Verrucomicrobiota bacterium | reverse complement strand
CCCGCACAACCGCGTATCCCAAATCTTTTTTGCCCTTGAAGTGATGAAACAGTGCGCCCTTGGTCGTGCGCGCTTCATCAACAATGCGATTGAGACTACCGCCCTGAAATCCGTTTTTGTAAAATTCGTCAAACGCAGCCTTGAGGATTTTTCCTCGCGTGTTTTCTGGCGCTCTGGTGGCGGTCGCTTTCATTCGATGTTTTAAGATACAGACCAGTCGGTATGTGTCAACGTTCAATTTTTGTTTTTCGGCCACTTCGAAGCGGCTGGCATTCTGAAATCGGTTTTGTTTTTGTCGGGCGTGTGATGGCCCTTTCTTGAAGCGGCCTTTCACGGCCCGGCTTTTCTCCGCATCCGTGCTTATCACTCCGACATCGCAGAGATGCCGCTTGCGAGCGTCCAAGATCTCAACTCCAATGATCGCAAGTATGCTTACGTGGTTTGGCTGTCGGATGATGGCAAGAGCTTGAGGTTGCGGAACGTGAACGACAAGCTTGTCCCAAAGGAAACTAGGGATTCAGCCACGATAGTTGGGTTCCTGACGAAAAACGCACGCGACCCTGAGCTGTTTGGCGAGGAGATCGAGTTTAGAAAAGAGAAGTAATCCCCGCCTGCTGTCATGTTGAGCGACGCGAAACATCTCTGATTAGCGTCTTCGAGCACGTAGATTGAAGGAACCTGAGATTCTTCGCTTCGCTCAGAATGACAAAACTGCAGGAACTCTAACGAAGAAGGGAGCTGCCAGCGATGATCGAGCGCGATTCCCATCTGCAACAATTGATGATTTAAGGCTCTTCTGACAAGGTTCGGAATGTTTCGATCGCAAAATCGTCTTCGTGTAACCTTTCTTTTCGCGCTTTTATTGTTTTTCTGCGCTCATGGAGTTGATGCGCAACAAACACCGGCGATCACGGCAAGGCCGAACGGATCGCCGTCGCCGACTCCGCCCGTTTTTTCGCTGCAAACGCTCTCGGAACTAAAACAATTGCAGAAGGCAGCTCTGGAAAGTGATTACGCTTACCGGCAGGTCGCCCACCTGGCGGATAACATCGGGCCGCGTTTGAGCGGATCGGCACAGGCTGCAAAAGCAGTTGATTACGTCGCGAGCGAATTGAAAGCACTCGGGTGCAACGTGCAGCTCGAGAAAGTCATGGTGCCCCACTGGGTGCGCGGGGAAGAGACAGCGGCGCTCATTCAATTTTCCGGACAGGCACCGAACACCACTCAGAAGATTGTCCTGTGCGCGCTGGGAGGCAGTGTGGCTACACCTTCGAAGGGAATTGAGGCTGAAGTGATCGTCGTCAAAAATTTTGATGAATTGAAATCGATGCCTCGGGAAAAAGTCGCGGGCAAAATCGTGCTGTTCAATTATCCGTTCGACAAACAAATGGCCGCAGAGGGTCGTAGCTTCCAAGCTTATGGCGAAGCAGTTGACTATCGCAGTCACGGGCCAAGCGCAGCCGCGCGGCAGGCCGCTGTTGCGTGCTTGATTCGTTCCGTCGGCAGCGCGGATTACCGGCTTCCGCACACCGGATTAACGGATTACGCGGCTGACGCGCCGAAAATTCCAGCGGGCGCTGTGACGGCCGAAGATGCGGATTTAATCGCTAATCTGGTCCTGCAAGGGCCGGTGAAGATGAGATTAATTCTGACGTCGCAAACTCTACCTGACGTAGAAAGTGCAAACGTGATCGGCGACATCAAAGGCGTTGAGCACCCTGAACAGGTCGTCATCGTTTCGGGTCATTTGGATTCATGGGACCTGGGCACCGGCGCGATCGATGATGGGGCAGGCGTCGCAGTTTCGATGGAAGCGGCGAACCTGATCCAAAAACTTGCTCTCAAACCAAAGCGGACGATTCGCATCATCGCGTGGATGAACGAAGAGAACGGTGAGGCCGGGTCAAAGCAGTACGCAAAGGATCACGAGAAAGACTTACCAAATCATTTCGCAGCGATGGAAACAGACGGCGGCGCCGGTCATCCGATTGGCGTCAACATCAAAGCAAAACCGGAAGTGAAAAAGATGTTCGCTCCGGTCGCAAACATCCTGCAGGAACCTGGAGCCAGCATACTCGATTTGGTTGAACACTGCGGTGCCGACATCGAACCGCTTGAGAAAGCCGGTGTGCCGGCTTTTAGTCCGATTCAAGACAACCGTTTCTATTTTCACTACCATCATACTGCCGCCGACACGCTCGACAAAATTGTGCCAAAAGAGTTGGCAGAAAACTCCGCGGTGGTGGCAGTGGTTGCCTACGCGCTGGCGAATATGGAAAGACCGTTGCCGCGCTGAGTGTTCTGCTTAGCGCCAAAGGCGCGTGTTCAACTTACAGCCTGGGGCAAACGCCCCGGGAAATGAGATTTCCATATGAACGAGCGCTGAAAGCGCAATTCAATCGGCCCTCAAAAATTGCTCGTTGATGGAACGAATCCTTGAATTGCACTTTCAGTGCTAATGGTTTGGAACCCGCAGTCCTGGGGCGTTGCCCCAGGGCTGTGACTGCATGAGCGCCTTTGGCGCTTAACACACGGCTCTCTAAAATTTAGGCCTTTACCGTCACCTCGATCAGTTGTCCTTTAAATTACGCAATTCGTTCAGGGCAAAATTTGCCAGCCGCCTCCCGCGATTGCGCACAAATCGCCACGCTCCGGCATCAACGAAATACGTGAGGAGAATGCTGTCGCGCGTTTTCACCTCCGGCCCCACCGGATCGGCCGAATGCCAGGTGTTATCCGCTACGGCGAACGCGTAGCCGCTGTTTGGCGAAAACGGCATCTGCGCCTTGTTCGGTTTGCGTCCATTTGGGAGCACCTCGTGAAAGATGGTGCCGATGTGCGGCGTCGAATTATCCGGCGGCAGATAAAATTGAACCGTGATTCCTTTCCAAAGACTGTCGGTATGCTTGAAGATGCGATACCCCGGAATATCGCGAGTCAAAATCGGCACCGGATACATGTTCACGGCTGCAAACTTTTCTCCGAATCGGCGTCTCAACCCGGGCGCGAGCCGTTGCACGAAAGCCGCGTTCAACTCCTTCGAACGCAGCACCAAGCCAGCCACGTCCCAAACTGCGCGTTTGTTAGGCGGTAAATGGCGGATGTATTCCGGGAAAAGATCGATCTTCGTGCGGGTCGGCTTTCCATCGGGCCTGCTGCTTCCCACTTTACTTTTGCCAGACATCGCGCGGTAATCCTCGGCCACCGGCATCGCTTCGAGCATCTGGGCGTAAAAATCATCGGGAAAAATCCGGTCGAACCGCAGATGATAGAATGGTGCATCATCAGCGTGGGCCTGTCGCACTGAGTCGACCACGAACTGGATGAGATTTTCAACTGACTCCGATTTCTCCATCGCGTGGCTGTTAGCCGGCAGTAATGTAGAAATGCAATTCAGTTGCGCAATAGATAACGGGCGATCAAAGATCACGCTGAAATAATGAGCGAAGTAAACCAAAAGCGTTCGCTTGTCTCACGTGTTGGGCGCTGGACAGCCGAACTGCTCCTTGTGTTTGTCGGCGTCTACGCAGCGTTTTGGTTGAACAATTATCAGCAGCACCGGCAGGATGCAGAACGGCGGGATCAAATTCTGGCGTCGCTCGAGCGGCAATTGCGCAAAGGCATTGAGAGCGGAAAAATTAATCGCGCAAATCAGGAACGAGAAGCCACTGAATTTCACCGCGTGCTCAATGCGGGTGAGATGCCGCTGCTGCGTCCGTTTGTTTTCACGACCGACTACAGCCCAACCGACTGGGCTACGATGCTGCAGTCCGGAGGCGTCCAGCTGCTTGATGTGCAGACGCTGATGGCCGTGCGCAATGACGAATCAGTTATCCGATGGGGATTGAGTCGCATGGCGTGGTATCAGAAGTTAAGTGACGAACTGATCGTGCCGAATCTCGACCAGGACATTTCGTTCTTTTACGATCCGGCCACGAAAAAATTGCGAAAACGCTTCGAGATCTATCCCGAGGCTCTGGATGCAAGGGTAAGATTCGCGAACGAGCTTGAACGAACGCACACGGAGTTGCTGAAACGAATCCAGGCCGAGCGCCAGCGAAACAGGTAACACCGCCACGTCAGCATGTCATTCTGAGCGAAGCGAAGCTGCAACGCAGCGGACAAGGTCCGCGAGGCCAGGCTTTCAATCTCAGGTTATTTCTGGAACGCTCCTCATGGGCTAAATCAGAGATGTTTCGCTTCGCTCAACATGACAGCGCCGTCTAGAAGGTGAGATTACCGTGAATCCAATGATCCGAATCGTTGCATTTCTCTTGTCCATTTTGGTTGCGAGTATCGCGTCCACTGCAGATTACCCGAAGCCGATCGAAGGCGATTTCACAATTCACGATTTCAAATTTCAATCCGGCGAGACATTGCCGGAGCTGCGCATCCATTACCGAACGCTGGGAAAACCGGAGAAAGACGCGCAGGGCAAAACGACCAATGCCGTTCTCATCATGCACGGGACCACCGGCAGCGGCGCGCAATTTATTCGCCCCGAGTTTGCCGGCGAACTTTTTGGTGCTGCTCAGCCGCTCGACGCGACGAAGTTTTTCATCGTGCTGCCGGACGGAATTGGCCACGGCAAATCCAGCAAACCGAGCGACGGCATGCACGCGAAATTTCCGCGCTACGGTTATCTCGACATGGTAGAGGCGGACTACCGTTTGCTCAGCGAGGGACTCGGGGTGAACCACGCTCGCCTTGTGATGGGCACATCGATGGGTGGAATGCACACGTGGCTTTGGGGTGAGTTGCATCCCGATTTCATGGACGCGCTCATGCCGCTGGCGAGTTTGCCGACGCAGATTTCGGGACGCAATCGGGGTTGGCGGCGCATGGTCATCGACGCGATCCGCAACGACCCGGCGTGGAACGGAGGCGAGTACAAAACGCAGCCACCCAGCCTGCGCACCGCTGCCGAGATGCTTTGGTTCATGAGCAGTAACCCGGTCCTGCGTCAGAAGGATGCGCCTTCGCTTGCGACAACAGACGAAGTCCTGGACAAATTCGTTGAGCAAATCGTCAAGAGTGATGATGCCAACGACGTTCTCTATGCGTTGGAAGCGTCACATGACTACGATCCCGCTCCGAACCTCGAAAAAATCCGTGCTCCGCTCCTTGCAATCAATTCTGCCGACGACCTGATTAATCCGCCCGAACTCGACATTCTCGAACGCGAGGTCAAGCGTGTCCCGCATGGACGCGCGATCGTCATCCCGATGAGCGACAAAACGCGCGGACACGGCAGCCACACCATTGCCAGCCTGTGGAAAAACCAGTTGATCGAGCTGCTCAAGGAAACTGAACAGAGTCATTAGCCACGAAATCACGGGCTCGATGCTTTCGGCAGATCTTTGCTCGGCAGCTTTCCGAATTTGGCTTCCATGCCGTGTTCGATCCTTTGCTGCTTGATACTTGCCTTTTCGTTCTTGAGGGTCGTCAGCAGCTTTGTCATTCCCTCGTTCAGTCCCTTGTTCCCGGCGTCCCATTCTGACTTCGGCTTGAAGGTCACCCGGGGATAAATCTTCGTTAAATCGGGCGCGCTTTTCCCTTCTCTCTGAACTCTTTCAATGATCGGGATCAACTGATCGATGTCGCCAAAGGCGTATCCATTGATGTACGGGCCCACTAACTGTTGGAAGGCATTCTGCGCCTGGAACAGTTCGAAGCCGGGATCGCCGATACTGCCCATCTTGTCGCGATCGATTAAACCCGCAAAAATACGACCGCGATACTGAGCTGAATAGAACCAGTAAATGGATTCCTTTCTGAAACCGAGATCATAGAGGCGAATCGCAGCGACGTACGTCTCTGCGAAATTGAGAGTGTCCCATGACTTTTTCATTTTCGCGATCGTCGCGACAAACTCGGGTTCGTTTTTCGCGGCCAAACCACTGCTAAACGGGCCGACATCGATCGTCGGGCCTTTGGAATTGTAGTACGGCGTGACGTAAACGTCGATGTGAGCGGGGTCGGTGATAGTTTGGCTGGCGGCGAGACCGGCAGAACCAATCAAAACGAGAAGGGTGATTTGATTGACCTTCATTTCAGCCTAACGAGCCGGAAGCTCAACCATCGGTTCGTCGCACGCAAGCGGCAGGGTGTTCCCGATGTTAGAACAACAGGTGTATTGATCCGGGAAATTTGATAGAGAGAACGTGATGAGGTCTATCTGGCGCAAACATCTCTTGATTTGTCTGGTTCTTGGGCTGCTCGCGATTCCAATGTACTTCCTCGATCGGGCGTTGCTCGGCGGAGGCGGCGGCAGCAACTGGATCAATCTGGATTTTCGGGGGCTTCTCTTTTGGACTTACATCATATTGATCTCCATTCAGATCACCTTGAGTTCCATTGCTGTCCTGTTAATTCCCAAGGCAGGAGCATTGCTGATTCAATTTGGCTCTATGGTGCTCTCCATCGTTCTGCTGGTTACGGGCGTCGCCGCTTACGGGAAACTGCGCCGTCTAGCTGTCTCCAATGAATACCGAGCAATGATGGAGAGTCGCAAACCTCTCATGAACGTAATTGAACTGAAGGAATGGTGGTATGTCCCAGACGAGAATCATCCAACGGAGATCCGCGTGAGCGTGGTCGTCCATCAATCAGGCCGGTTTGCTGGCGACGTGATCGGCCAGCAAACAGAGTCGTCAGACTCCTCGACAACGATTTTTATGTCGACGAATGGACCGGAGACCCAGCATCAGGTTTCTAGCGGAGAGGCTTTCACGTATGCGTTCCCACTAAAATTCCTGAACGCCGGCCACGCCGATGATGTGCGCATCACCTTGGATCTTTTCAAGGCTCCGAGTGGACCGGCCGCCGGCGACATTGCAAAAGTTTTTATGAACTCGCCGCAGCAGGACGACGACGGGCAATTCTTCTACGGTGAACTTCCAGATCCTTCCGACCCGCAAAATGATCAGTCGCTTCCATTCAGTCGCGATGGTGGCCAAAAAACTCATTAGGTTCGGTTTGCGTTAGGCCTTTCAGCGTTTCCATCAGGCGCGCCTCGTAAGAATCACACATGGGAGACTCGCCGTTTGGCTGGATCCATTCGGGATGTTGGATCCGCAGGTCGTCGTGAATCTGTCTGCGCAGGTCTGCGTAGGTGTGGATTTCGTGGACCATAGGAACGTGATCCGCTTGCGTTTACCTCACCGACGCTGCCATCGCGTTAGCCAGCAAAATGATCGGCCAGACGGCTATGAACAGAATCATGCCGAAGGCAACCAGCTCAGATAAATAACCGGGCTTTGCCCTGTATGCATAGCGATCACTAAAGAAACGAGAAGCACGAAAGAGCATCGAGTTAGTAGGTTCCATGTTCATGTGAAAATAGACAACGCTTTGCGTGCTTGCGTTACACCACAAAGGTAACGCTCCTGTCACTTTGCTGGGCGGCAGATTACCATTGCGTGACACTGTCCCGCCAACTCCGGCCGATCCTACGAAAGAACGGCGCGCACTGAGTGACGCACCCTACCAATATAACATCGCGTGTTGGTAGGGTGGGCAGTCCTCTGCACGCCGATCGGCCAGAGGGTTCATCGCTGACCGCAACCGACGCTGGATGAGCAAAGCCGCGGCGCAGGTGGCCAGCATCAAGGTGACAGGAACGCCTCTCATAGAGAGGCGGCTACAAGCCGAAGACGGAAAAACAATCCGCGGCTCAGTCACCGTAGTAGTACGCGCCGCCATAGTAGCCGTCCCAGGGATAGTACGGATAATAATCCGGCGCGTAGTACGTATTATATTTTGCCTCGGGCGAGCGAATCCCATTATTGGCGTAGTAAACATCGGCGCAGCCGCCAAGCAGAAATGCAAACGTCACGGCGCCGACTAGCGAAAAGGTTGTGGCGACGTGCCGACTCTTTTTCAGTATGGGTATCATGCGTTTGCGGGGCGCTCATTTGACGGGACATCTTTAGCAAACGCAAGCAAAAAAAACGCATCGGCGCCGCCGCCAAAATGCGGTCTGCACCGATGCGTCAGCCAACCGCGCGTCGCAAATTAATACCAGTCGCCGTAAACGGTCCTGGTGCGATAGTAGCGAGGACCGTAGGCATCGTTGTATCGGACGCCCGAGCGCACGACCGTATCGTAGGCCGGCCCGTAATAGGAATACGGGTAGTAGTCGTACGTGTATCCCGTGTAATATCCGGTCGGATAATAGCCGGTGTCATACGCCACGTACGGTCCCTCTGCACATCCGCCCAGAAACGTTGCAACGAGACCTGCGCAAAGGATTGACAGCAATGTTGCACTGCGACGCTTGGATTTCATTGTGGTTTTCATCAGATCATCCCCTTTCTTCAGTTCTGATTTCCCTCTGTTGTCACGAAGCCGCGGGCGCGGCCCCGAGAGGCGTGCTGTCCCTCAGAAATGATGTTTTCTGAGCAGCAAGCCTTTTTTCTGTACGATTCGATTCGCGCGACCCATTTGGTTGCCCTGCCAGCTGGGTTCTGCTGGGGACAAGCATCCAAAGGATTTTGCATCCACATGAGCGCTCGTTACCGTCAGCCTCCCAATGAAACAAAATTTCTTTTGGCTCGGAGCGTTCCTGACCATTGTCTGCACCATGTTCGCGCACGAGCCCTCGCCGTCACCGAGCAGCGACGACTTCGATGTCATCATTCGAAACGGCAAAGTTTATGACGGAACCGGCGCCGAGCCGCGTCAGGCCGACGTCGCGATTCGAGGCGATCGAATAGCTGGCGTCGGTCCCGCAGTCGCGGGAGCGAGAGCGAACACGGTCATCGATGCGAAGGGACTCGCCGTCGCGCCGGGGTTCATCAATATTCTTTCGTGGTCAACGGAGTCGCTGATTCAAGATGGCCGGTCACAGAGCGAAATCCGGCAGGGCGTCACGACGGAAATCATGGGCGAAGGCGAATCGATGGGGCCGGTCAACGATCGTGTGCGCGAGCAAAAAATTCGCGAGCAAACCGACATCAAATATGACATCCCGTGGAATACGTTGTCGGAATATCTGCAGTATCTCGAAAAGCGCGGTGTGTCGTGCAATGTGGCGTCCTTCATTGGTGCGACGACGATTCGCGAGTACGTAATCGGTTTCGAAGATAAACAGCCGACGCCGGAGCAGCTCGACGAAATGCGCGAGCTGGTACGCAAAGAAATGGAAGCGGGCGCACTCGGCATCGGCACTTCACTGATCTATCCGCCGGCGTTTTATGCGAAAACGGAAGAGCTGATCGAGCTGTGCAAAGTGGCGGCAAAATATCAAGGCAAATACATCTCGCATATGCGCAGCGAAGGAAATCAATTGTTCGAAGCGCTTGACGAGCTGTTGCAGATCGCGCGCGAAGCGAACATTCCGGCCGAGCTTTATCACATCAAAGCCGCCGGCAAAAAGAACTGGCCGAAAGAAGACGAATTGCTCGCGCGAATCGAACACGCGCAAAAGGAAGGATTGAACGTCTGCGCTAACATGTACACCTACACCGCCGCGGGTACAGGGCTCGACGCCTGTCTGCCGCCGTGGACGGAAGACGGCGGCTATCCGGCGTTGTTCAAACGGCTACGCGATTCGGCGACGCGCGAGAAAATCAAAGCCGAAGTACAGGTCGACAGTGACAAATGGGAAAACCTTTATCTCATGGCCGGTTCGCCGGAGAGAATTTTGCTGGTGGGATTTAAGTCAGAAAAGCTGAAGCCACTGACGGGCAAAACGCTCGCTGAAGTCGCGAAGATGCGCGGGAAAGATCCGATCGACACGGCCATGGATTTGATCGCGGAAGACGAATCACGCATAGGCACGATCTATTACTTGATGTCCGAAGAGAACGTGAAGAAGGAATTGCGGAAGCCGTGGATTTCCTTTGGCTCGGATGAAGCGTCGCAAGCGCCGGAGACGCCGTTCACAAAATCGAATCCGCATCCGCGCGCTTACGGGAATTTCGCGCGCGTCCTCGGCAAGTACGTGCGCGACGAAAAGGTGCTTTCAATGAGCGAGGCGATTCATCGGTTGAGTGGGCTACCGGCGACAAATCTCGGGCTCGATCACCGCGGATTTCTGAAGGAAGGAATGTTCGCCGACGTGGTGGTGTTCGATCCGGCGACGATCACAGATCACGCCACCTTTGAGAAACCGCATCAATACGCGACCGGTGTGAAACATGTGTTCGTCAACGGTGTGCAGGTCATTAAAAACGGGGAGCACACCGGAGCGAAACCGGGCCGCGCATTGTGGGGACAAGGCAAGAAGTAGCGGAAAGGCGAGGCAGCATGTGGGGATGCTGTAGCCGCCGCCCTGTGGGCGGCGCATCGCGCGTTCGTTTGCTTGTCACAAAGATGCTTCGCACAGCGAAGCGGCTACAATCACGCGCGATCGATCACAACAATCTCACCGGAATACGGCCACTCGTCTGGATCGTTGACCAATCCAGCACGAACGGGATTTTCCCGAAACGTAATTCCATTTGCTGCCGTAGCTTTCATCGTTGCGGAGGACATGATCAAAAAAGCCGCGCTGCCAGATCGGCGACGTTGCTGTTACGACAATATGTTTCGCGAGAGCTTGTTTCAGCATTCCTACCCATGGGCCGAGTTGAAAATTGTCCGATCCGCGAGCGAAAAGATGAACGTGATCTGGCATGATCACATATCGACCAACAGCGATGTTGTGCCGCAAATTTGCCTGTGATGCGAACGCCACAAATGCGGCATGTACTGCGTCGGATGCCAGCTCTTTCCTCCGCTCGTATGTACAAAATGTGACGAAGAACAAGGGGTTGTGAGCGAAGATCCAGCGCAGGCGCGGCGGCAGTTTTGGATATTCACTCATGCGAGCGTTGTAGCCGCTTCCCTGTGGGAAGCGCAATGGCGGTATTTTCCCGGATCCCGCGTCGCCCACAGGGCGACGGCTACAGATGCGGCAAGACTACGCATCCGCAGCTCCCTCGAAAGTGGCACGTGACCGCCATCTTCAGGGCGTATACTTGTGGCGTGCACTGGCTCAGCGCAACCGATGCGGCCTGTTAGGTTTGATCCGCTGAGGGCAGCGAGCTCTACAGCAGTCGGGTGCCCGGTATGCGTTGAAACTATGCGGTGGAGGGTAGAAGTTTAGTTTCCAATGGATCCGATCAAGAGCATCAAATTGCGCTGGCTTCAGGGTGCGTTGCACGACATCAGCTACGAACTGTCGCGCTCGCAATTTTCCAGGTTTGCGCCGCAGGCGTGGCAACCGGCGATCAACGCGTATCGATGCGACACGTGCATTCGAATCTGTGTTGATCTTGCGGGAGTAGATCGTTCGCTGATCGATCTGACCGTTGAGCGGCGGCGCCTGGTGATTCGCGGCGCTCGCGAGCTGCCGGAGCCGACTGGCGAGGAGGGATGTGCCCAGCAATTGCTCGCGATGGAGATCGATTACGGGCCATTTGAGCGCGAGGTTACTTTCCCCGTTGACGTGGAGATCGACGAGGCGCACGCCGAGCAGCGTAACGGGTTACTCTGGATTTCGCTGCCGGTAAGAAAAGAATCATGAGCACGGAAAAGCTGAACGCGTTGCAACCCAGCATGGATTCCAAGCCGGCAGGGCAGGGGACCATCCCGCTCGGTGTGGACGAAAGCCGCACGCCGCAAATTCCGGAACAGCTGTCGATTCTGCCGGTGCGCAGTTTCGTCGTTTTTCCGGGCACGGTTATCCCACTGAACGTTCAGCGCGCGGCTTCGCTTAAACTGCTCGATGACACTTTGCCGCAAACGAAGGTGATCGGGCTTCTGACGCAGCGTGATGAAACGAAAGAGGAGCCCTCGGCGCAAGATCTCTACCCGGTCGGCACGGCCGCGCTAGTGCTCAAACTTATTCGACAATCAGAGGACAACGTGCTCGTGATTGTGCAGGGATTGCGCCGTTTTTCGCTGCGTAAAATCATCGCGACCGATCCGTTTCTGCGCGCCGAAGTCGATTTACCGCAATCGATCCTGCTGCCGCCGAGCAAGGAATGGGAAGCCACATTCCGGAATTTGCGTGATTCGGCTTCGCGCTTGTTCGAGTTGACGCCGGACGCGCCGGAACAGGCGCGCATGATGATAATGAACATTGAGAATCCCGAGCAGCTCGCTGATTTTTTGGCGCCGAACCTCAATATCAACGTCGCGCAAAAGCAGGCGTTGCTCGAAGAACTCGACGTCGAAAAGCGGGTGCGTGCGGTGCAGCAACACATTTCGGCGCAGCTTGAGATCGCACAGATCCAACAGCGACTGCAAAAAGATGTGGCGTCGCAATTTTCCGATGCGCAGCGGCGGGCCTATCTCCGTTCGCAGCTCAAAGCGATCCAGCATGAGCTGGGTGAGACGGACGGCGGCAGTGACGAACAAGCGCAACAATTGCGCGCGCGTCTGCAGGAAGCGAATCCGCCGGAAGAAGTGCTGAAGCAGGCCGAGCGCGAACTGAAGCGGCTGGATTTCATTCCCTCGGCAAGTCCCGAGTTTTCAGTGATCGTGAGCTACGTCGAGATTCTTGCCGATCTGCCATGGAACAAATTGAGCAAGGACAATCTTGATCTCGACCAGGCGCAGCAAGTCCTCGATCGCGATCACTACGATTTGGAAAAAGTTAAAAAACGGCTGATCGAATATTTGGCCGTACGAAAACTCAATCCGCAGGGACACGGCGCGATCCTCTGTTTTCTCGGGCCGCCCGGCGTTGGCAAGACCAGCCTCGGCCAATCAATCGCCGACGCGCTCGGCCGCAAGTTTGTGCGGATCAGTCTCGGCGGGATGCGCGATGAAGCGGAAATCCGCGGTCATCGCCGCACGTACATCGGCTCGATGCCGGGCCGCATCATTCAGGAGTTGCGCCGGTGCGGCACGCGCAATCCTGTTTTTATGCTCGATGAGATCGACAAAATCGGCGCCGATTTTCGTGGCGACCCGGCTAGCGCGTTGCTGGAAGTGCTTGATCCGGCACAAAATCATGCCTTCGTCGATCGCTACCTCGACGTGCCGTTCGATCTTTCGCAGATCATTTTCATCGGCACGGCCAATTACATCGAGGGCATACCCGAACCGTTGCGCGACCGCATCGAAGTGATCTCAATCCCCGGTTACACTGAGCGCGAGAAACTTGAGATCGCGAAGCGCTATCTCGTTCCGCGTCAACTGCAAGAGAACGGACTCAAATCCGAGCAATGCGAATTCCAGGAGGACGCGCTCCGACGCATCATCAACGATTACACGCACGAAGCCGGCGTACGCGAGCTAGAACGACAGATCGGTGCGATTTGTCGTGGCGTCGCGGCGCAAGTTGCTCGCGGAAAAACGGAGCGCGTAACGGTTACGCCCGACGTCGTTCATGAAATGCTTGGCCCGGCCAAATACGTTCGCGAAGCAAAACTCACGACGAGTAAACCCGGCGTGGTCACTGGCCTCGCTTACACTCCGCAGGGCGGCGAAGTGCTGCACATCGAGGCGACGCGTTACCCGGGGAAAGGAAATATCACGCTGACGGGGCAGATCGGAAACGTGATGAAAGAATCTGTGCAAGCAGCGTTCAGCCTGGTGCGCAGCCGAGACGGCGAGATCGGTGTAAAATCGGAAGATTTTCGAAAGATGGATGTGCACGTGCACGTCCCCGCCGGCGCGGTTCCAAAGGACGGGCCGTCAGCGGGCATCGCAATGTTTACCGCGCTCGCGTCACTTTTCAGTAACAGACCGGTTCGCCCCGATGTTGCGATGACCGGCGAAATCACGTTGCGCGGGCTCGTTCTGCCGATCGGCGGATTGAAAGAAAAAAGCCTGGCCGCGATGCGGGCCGGGATTTCCACAGTCATTATCCCGAGGCTGAACGAAAAAGATCTCGTCGACGTCCCCGAGGAGGCGAAACAAAAACTGAAATTTATCCCCGTCGAAAACGTCGATGAAGTACTTGCCATAGCGCTCGAGAAAGACGGCGCAGCGGAACAGCAAGCTGGATCGGCTTCTCCGAAGCCGATGACCAAATAATCGCAATAAGCCGGGAAGGGCTGCATAAACAATCCGACCCCCGGATTGACGGATGTCCGCATCGGCGCTCTCTGGAAGTTTCCGTTCAAATCGAGGTGCATAAGTTGAAAGATTTTCCGACGAAGATCGGAGTCGGGCAAAACGTTGCCGGAATAGTTCAACAGCTACCGCTGTGACCTGATGAAATTGTTGTAGTCTTCGTGTGTGCCGATCCAAAACCACATCGCCGATTCGCACTGACCAGACGTTTCCAACAAGCGGTTTGAACTGCATCGATGGATGAAATGGGTCACGTAGCCAGAGTTGGAATTTCTCGCGAGCGAGACATTGAATGTGAGCTGGTAGTCGATTGAACGCGTGCCAAAAACGCCGATGCGTTCTGGAGGTCACGGCATCTCGCGAACTCGCCCCGCTTTGATGTCCTCTTCCACTTCGTGCAGAACGCTGTGGAGCATACCGCTCGCGACGTCGCGCTTCATTTGCTCATCCCACTTGTCATCATTCCATCCGTGCAACCATGCGGCAAGCTTAGCCCGCTCTTCGAACGAGAGTTGCTCGACACCGATGAGGCATTTGCAACCAAAGTGCCAGCGGAGCTGGACAAGCTGCCCGTCTTTTTCTTGAGCAAAACACTCCTCAACGCAAACAAACGGGCGGTCGGTCGCCCGCAAGATATGGCCGACTTCACAGAGCTCGAATAGCAACTCTCAACGAAAGCGAGCCGCAGTCGAGCTTTCGATCAACACTCAACTTCTCTCCAAACGTCAAATGTTTAGACGCGGCTTTACTTAGACTTCCTGTCACACGTCACTACTCTTGCAATCCGCTCGGCAATCGTGGCGAGGAAAGCAGTTTGGCGAATTCGCTCCACCGTTTCTCGGGATCGGCGCCGGTTCGTTTCTCGATGTAGTGGTGCACCATGTCTTCCCCGAGGTTGTAGTTGATCACGTAGCTGCGGTAACGCTGGATGAATTTTATCCGCTGCTGAGCGCGAGCTGGTTCCATCACTGCGTATTTTTGCAACCATTGCTGGGCGGCATTCTCGTCGATCTCGCCGTTGATCAATCTCCGCGCAGCCTCGTTTGTCGCATAGTCGAGCTGCTTCATCAAATCCTGTACGGCATAATATTCGTCTGCGCGTGATGCATCGATTCCTGCGGCGGGAAACAAAACTTCTTTCTCGAACTTCATTCGCTCAGTCTTAGTCGGGAACGCAACGTCCCGGCCGAAATTCGCCGTCCCTTCCGCGACGAGCGATTGCGGTGAAAAGAGCGCGTAAACCGAAAACTCCAACCAGCCGCGATCGCGGACCAGGTTCTTTTCCAGTAGCGAATTGTAAACGTGATGGCCGGGATAACCTTCGTGCGCCGCGAGATCGACCGCGCGATCGATGTAGATGGGCAGATCGGTATTCACCTGAATCACGCTGTGGAAATTGCCTTTGAACCAATTGTAACCGCCCCACGGTTTATTGGTCACGTACTCGACGGCGAAACTCTCGTTAGGCGGAAGCGCAACGTGCGCCAGTGTCCGGGCGCGGCATTCCTTGATCGCGAGTTGAAACACGGTATCGAGTTTTTCCTTCGGAATCACAAACGGCTTGCGCCACATCTCGTAGCGCTCCCACAAAGGACCTTTCCCGGGAATCTTTGCCTCCAGTTGAGCAATGATCTGATCGAAGTGCGAATCTGGGAAAGTTGGCGCAACGGCGTCGTAAAGCGCGCGCGATTCGTCGTCGAACTTTAATTTTTCTCCTTTCAACATCCGCACCCGCGCCGCCAGCGCGGCAACCTGTTTCTGCAAATATTCGCGCCGCAATTTGAGCATCTCATCGCCCGACGTTGCTGCGTTGGGAATTTTCGTTAGCGTCGCAGTCAGTTCGACGGCCTCGGCACCGATCGCATCGAGCGATTCCTTCTCTTTCTCCGCTTGAGTCTTCCATTCGGCCGGTCCGTAAAACGCGTCGACATAATCGGGATCATGTTGCCCGAGAGCCAGCACGAGATGCACGTACCGCTCGGCCACAGCAATCATGGCGTCTGCCGCCTGCGCACCTCCGCTCGACATTAGGAAACCACAAAGGACGAAGAGAAATGCTGCTCGGCGCATGTCACTCAGGAAAACATGAAAGCAGGGACTCGCAACCTGTCAGCGACACTCCTGCCGTTCAATTTTCCGGCTGCGAGTGGCTGCTCCGGTGAAACGCTGCCCGAGTAGCTAGGTCACTTGGGCAAATTCAGCGCGGAGATATCGCGATCTTTTAGATGTCGCGCGCTCCGTTTTGCCTTCTGCGACACGATCTGCCGGATCTGAACACGATATTTTTGCTTCCAAACGGCGACTCGGCTGTGGGCTCGTCAGTACCAAAATCAAATTTTGGTTCGTTAGTTTCCTCACTCATAAATCATGCAAATCTGCGGTCGTACTCGCGGGAAACGCGGGTGAGCACCGACGAGTATTCCATTTCTGTGTTCGCGAGGTCCACCAATTGAAAGGGGAACGGTTTGGCGTTCGTCGCGCGGAATCGCAGGATTTGGAACTCGTCGAATGCCGGGCGCGCTTTTTCGGTCAGCCGTTGCTCAGCTTGTGCACCCTCTTGGATTGGATGCTTGTAGCGCCCTCGCTGGGTCAGAGAATTCCACCTGACGCTGGGAAGCGGAAGAACTCGGGATCAAGGTCGAAAAGTTGTACCGGCCGACGTACAACTCCGATTCCATTGCGGATCATGTTTTCAGCGCACGCGCTCGACCGCGCGGCGTCAGCTTCCAAATGCCGCGCGTCGAACCGTCGATCTCTCCCTTTTCAACGAGCTTCTGTCGACTCCGTTGGACGATATTATGCCATCAAAACGTCGATGGACTGCTTGGTAGACGCGCCGCCAAATCGTCCTCCGTCAGCTGAAAAAAGATCGCCGCTAATCTTGGATAAAGATCTTTCGGTCCAGTCTTGCCTCCAAATTCATGAAGCAACTTCAGCAAGGGTAACTCAATCTCGCTCTGCTTTGGGAAGCTCATCTACTTAGCATCTTCACTCGTTCAGCTGCGCGGGCGATCACGTCCCGCTGCCAATCGATCTTCTCGCGCTGGCAATAGTGTAGCAAGTCTATGACTAAACTGCAGACGGCGTCTTCCGGAGCTTCTGTAAGGTCCACGGCGGCCGTAACGTGTCGCATTACTTCCCTTCTGTTTGCGCAGTTAGCTAGTACATGACGGTCAGATCGCAACACGTGCGCTTTGACTGCAAACTCGGCGGGCGTCAGCGGCATCATTATGCTGAATGGTTCTCATCGCGCCAATTATACTAACAAAACAGCCGAGCCCTTGCGAGCTCGGCTGTTTGTTAATTGTTGTTTCGACTGTCGCTCAGTAGTCCATGCCGCCCATGCCGCCCGGTGGCATTGGAGGAGTCTTTTCCTTCTCAGGAATCTCAGTGACCAATGCTTCGGTAGTGAGCAACAGGCCCGCAATCGACGCGGCGTTTTGCAGCGCGCTGCGCGTGACCTTGGTTGGATCGACGATACCGGCCTTCACCAGGTCGGTGTATTGCTCGGTGGCAACATCGTAACCTTCGTTACCTTTGCGCTTCTTGACTTCCTCGACAACGAGCGCGCCTTCTGCGCCTCCGTTATCAGCAAGTTGACGCGTCGGTTCCTCGATGGCTCGACGCACAATCGCAACGCCGATTTTCTCGTCGGCTTCCAAGTCCTTCACGTTATCGAGCGCCTTCTGCGCACGAAGGAATGCGACACCGCCACCCGCGACGATGCCTTCCTCAACCGCGGCACGCGTGGCGTGCAACGCGTCTTCGACGCGAGCCTTCTTCTCTTTCATCTCGGTCTCGGTCGCAGCGCCGACGTTGATGACTGCAACGCCGCCGGCGAGTTTCGCCAGGCGCTCCTGCAGTTTCTCTTTGTCGTAATCGCTGGTCGTCTCTTCGATCTGACGACGGATCTGCGCGACGCGGCC
>JBKPBJ010000097.1:0-2693 GCA_046726875.1 Verrucomicrobiota bacterium | reverse complement strand
AACCGGACCAAACAAATAAACGCAGACAACGAAGGTCTCGCTCTCGCGGCTTAATTGACCGCGACGTTTTCGCAGTGACGCCTGCTAACGGCGAAAACGTGGACAGCAGGCTGGCGAATCGGCGGGGCGACCGCGCCGGTTCGTGAATCGATTTCGTGGACGCTCGGGAGCCGGCAGTGTGCCGGTGCATGGCATGGCTCCTCAGAATGTTTCGCCGGATAAACGTGTAGAAGTTTGCGCGGATATCGACGAGGACAGGGGTTCAACTCCCCTCGCCTCCAGTTTCACAGGTAGAACGACCCTCGGGAATCGCCAACTGACAACGGCACCGACAACACGTCTAATGTTGTTCGCCGATGTCGTGATGATCCCGGCCCGCTTCTCAGCGTCACGCTTTTGATTGCCGGGCGACAGATGATCGGTCAGCATGTCATCGACGATTCCTGCACACGTTTTATGGACATTAGTTTCAACTGCCCGCGATGTGGTCAGCATCTTTCCGTTGAGGAAAGAGGAGCGGGAATGCGCGTGAATTGCCCTAGCTGCAAAGAACAGATTGAAATTCCGCGCGGCACTGCTCCACGACCAGCACCAAAACTTTCTATTCCCACGATACCCGTCAAACCAGGAATCATCATCGGCGGTATCCTTTTCGCATTCGTCGTAATAATTGCTACACAACACAAAAACTCGACCCAAAACGTAGGGCAAATCAATCAGTGCTCCACACCTCCTCGGAGGAGCAACGCCCCTCTCCACAAGGCTATGTACTAGGTCCCACTGAAGGCCAACATCTCATTCGGAATGCTGGAAGCATTTTCATAAAGGTTGATCCCAGCAGGGGTTCAAACAATATCGCCTTGGGGACCCAGCAGGTGCCGAAGCGTGCCGGCATCCGAGTCCATCAGCATCAAGAAGCAGATGAAGTGCTGTTCGCTCTGGAAGGCACCGGGTTTGGCATATTGGGCGACCGACGAATACCCATTGAAAAAGGCTCGGCAATTTATATTCCCAGGGGCGTTTGGCATGGAGTTGAAAATCCCGACAGTGAACTACTGCTGCTTTGGGTCGTGGCGCCACCGGGACTAGAGGCGTTTTTTCGTGAGGTAGCGAGTGCGCCTGGAGCGCCACCAAAGCAGCTCACTCGCGAACAATTGAACGAAATTGCCCGGAAACACGGGATACAGTTCAAGTAACGAATATGCAGTCCGCCCGCGGAACGATCATCGCGGCGTTGATCTAATCTCCGATGTGCTGCCGTTCGGTCGGTTATGGTATGGCGATGCCAATGCCGTCGCGAATGCAATCGGCTACGCGGAACATTACAGCTGCTCACATGACGCCGTGATCCGCGTTTAACGATGCAGCTGGCAACGTGATCGAGACACACGAGCACGCCGGGCGACTTTTTCGCGGCAGTGGTCGCCGCGGCGAGCCGATCCCCGGGTTCCGCCGCGACGAACTGCATTTTGTCATTATCCTGATGCTGGCGAAGTATTACGCGAATGCGCAACCAATCGTCGGTCTTCACGCTTATTACCGGTGCCAATAGCGGCATCGGGCTCGAATTGGCACGGCAGGCTGCGGCCGACGGGCACAACCTGATTTTGGTCGCTCGCAACAAGCGCACGCTTGAGTCCGCCGCTAATGAACTAAGGCGAAGCGTCATCGTGCACACTATTGCCGAGGATCTCAGCGAACCGAGAGCAGCGCAGAGGGTGTTTGATCGGGTTGGCGCGCTTGGCGTGGAGGTGGATTGCTTGATCAATAATGCCGGATTTGGCGGCTACGGCCCGTTTTCCAAATCCGATCTGGCAAAGCAAGAGCGCATGATCGGCGTCAACATCACAGCGTTGACGGCGCTGACCCGCCTCTTTTTGCCCCCGATGCTGGAGCGACGACGCGGACATATTTTAAACATGGCATCGGTAGCTGGTTTTCTGCCAGGCCCATTAAGGAGTGTTTATTTTGCCACCAAACATTATGTGCTCGCGTTTTCGGAGGCTCTAATAGAAGAGCTGCGAGGCAGCGGCGTAAGAGTGACGACGCTGTGTCCTCCGCCGGTTCGCACTTCGTTTAGTAACGCCGCCCGGATCGCGTCACCCAGCTACAAGTCGACCACGAGAACCACGCCCGCCGAAGTGGCCCGGTACGGTTACCGAATGATGAAGTGTGGCAAACCGGTCGCCGTTTACAGTTCTCGGTACAGATTTTTAACTGGTTTTCTCGTCCGGATCACGCCGCGTTTCGCTTTGCGCAGACTAATGCACCATTTGAACGCGCAGCGCTCACAATAACAGTCGCGACATACTTCAAAGTAGCGACCAACTTGAACGAAAAATCCGACTTAAAATTTCCGATAGCGGATGCACGTCGGGTGTGAAGTGACTTCATCGTCAGAAGGCACGTTGTGATCCAAATAAAGATTCGTGCCAAAATCAACCCTCTGTCGGGGCCGATTTGTAAAGACTCAATCCACGGCAGGTATGCCGAACCGAACGCGACCGACAACGCAATCGGCTCTAAGAAAAATGCACGTCTACGAAAGTCCAACCGCGCAAGGATCGCCGCGGCTTTGATCTAATCAGCGACTGCCTGCCATTCGGTTGCCTGTGGTACGACGGCCCGAATGCAGCCGCGAACGCAATCGGCTACGCAGAACATTACAGCCGTTCACATAATGCCGTGATTCG
>JBKPBJ010000096.1:0-22237 GCA_046726875.1 Verrucomicrobiota bacterium | reverse complement strand
CCCGACCCTCCGTCGCGTCAACGTTTTGTTGAACAAACACTCCATGAGTTGCGCAGTGTCCCGGGTCTCGAGAGCGCGACGATCAGCGGCGATATTCCTTTGGTTGGCTTCAGTCGTTATCTTTATACGCGGAGCGATCGTGATGTTCCGCCAGTCGAGGAGCGCGCGATCGCGCCCGGTCACGAGGTTGCTCCCGGATATTTCAAGACTTGGGGAGTGCCGCTCTTGGCTGGCCGTGAGTTCAATGAGCACGACACCGCCGACGGACACAAAGTTTGTCTGATCAGTCAGACCGGTGCGAAAAAAGTTTATCCGGGTGAGAATCCAATCGGAAAGAGTTTGTTCCTAAACCTTGTACAGTGGGAAATTGTCGGAATCGTCGGCGATGTGCGCTCAGTGCGAGTGGCCGAGGCGCCAGGCATGGAATTTTATCGGCCGTGGGCGCAATATAATTTTCCATTCGTTAACATCACCGTCCGCAGCAATCTAAAAGTGGATGCGGTCACCAAGCTGGTGCAGTCCGCGCTTACGAAGGTGAATCCCGGATTGGCCATCGCAGTGCCGCAAACCATGGACGCGGTCGTCGCGCAAGCGCTCGGACAAGCGCGTTTGATGATGTGGCTGCTCGGAATTTTTGCCGGTGTCGCCTTGCTCCTCGCCAGCATCGGAATTTATGGCACGGTTGCTTATACCGTCGAGCAACGCACCGGCGAAATTGGCGTGCGCATGGCGCTTGGCGCGCAAACGCGCGACGTATTGCGCCTGGTTGTGAACCAGGGAATGAAACCGGTCCTCATCGGGCTAGGCATTGGAATTGGATCGGCCTTCGCGCTCGGTCGTTTAATTGCTTCGCAGCTTTATCAGGTTTCGGCGCACAATCCGGCCCTGCTGGTCGGCTCAACGCTTTTGCTCGCGACGATAGCGTTGATTGCATGTTTGCTGCCGGCGAGACGTGCCACGCATGTTGATCCGATCGTCGCGCTGCGAACCGAATGAACCAGATGACCGAATAACTTCCATGTTAAACGACATTCGTTTCGCTCTTCGCCAGCTTCGCAAATCGCCGGGGTTCACGTTTGTCGTCATTATCACGCTCGCGCTCGGCATTGGCGCCAATGCCGCCATTTTCACGCTCGTTCGCGGGGTGCTCATCAAGCCTCTGGTCAACCGCGACGAAGATCGCCTGATTTATATCCGGCAGAGCGCGCCGAACATCGGCCAGGAAAACAGCACCTGGTCGATGCCGGAAATTGGGGACTTAAAGGAGCGGATCAAGACCCTCAGCGAGTTCGGTGACTTCTCTACCATTGCCTTCACGATGATCGGCTTGGGCGAGCCGCGCGAACTCAATGGCGGCGTGGTCAATGGATCGTTTTTCGAGGTGATGGGCCTCCGTCCTGTGCTGGGGCGCCTCATCGGGCCACAAAATGACGGCCCCAAAGCTGCCAGCGTCGTCGTCCTCACCTATCGTTTCTGGTCGGATACCCTCAAGCGAGATCCTTCTGTTATTGGCAAAACCGTTCACCTTGGCAGCGTTGGGGAAGATCGCTCTGCCACGATCATCGGCGTGCTCGAGCCTTGCGTCCCATATCCCCAGGAGACCGAAATCATCGCCAACGTGGCCAGCAGCCCACACCATCTCTCGGCGACCATGGTTACCGAGCGTGTCCATCGCATGACGGAGGTTTTTGCCCGTCTCGCTCCCGGAGCCACCCTCGATCAGGCTCGCGTTGAATTACGCTCCGTGTATACCACGATGAAAACAGATCACCCCCAGGCTTACTCGAAGCAGGCAGACTTTCAGATCTCGGCCAGGCTGCTTCGCGACCAGATTACCTCGGGCGCAAGAACCGTGCTTCTCGTTCTGCTCGCAGCATCAGCACTGGTGTTCGTCGTCGCGTGTTCCAATGTCGCGAACCTCATCCTGGCGCGCACGGTTCGTCGGGAAGGGGAGTTGGCGATCCGTACCGCGCTCGGCGCAACCGGAGGCGCGCTCCGCCGCATGTTGCTGGCTGAAAGCCTTCTGCTCTGCGGCGCCGGCGCGGCGCTCGGCGTGTTGAGCGCGCAGTGGATGGTTGACGTGCTGGCTCGTTACGCATCGCGTTTCTCGGTTCGCGCCCTCGATCTTACCGTCGATTCCAGCCTGCTGTGGGTCGGCGTGGCGCTCGCCACTGTCGCCGCAGTGATCTTGGCGTTCGTCCCACGCCTGCCCGCTGACACGTCAGGTGCATTGCACCTCTCGAGTGGCAGCGTCCAGCTAACCGGCAGCAAGAGACGCCAGCGTATCTTCGTCGTGACGCAAATCGGCGCATCGTTCGTACTGCTGGCCGGGGCGAGTGTGGTCGTCACTACGCTTCTCGCACTGCAAAGGACGCAGACCGGTATGGACTCGCGCCATGTCCTTGCCATCAACGTTCCCGCCGTGTTTTACGGAAAGACACGCCAGCAAGTTGTCGATTTTTACAAGGAAGTGATACGTCGCATTGACGCGCTTCCGGGTGTCAACAAAACCGCGTTCGGGATGATCGCTCCCTGGCGCGACGTCGGCTCCGGTCCTACCCTGCAATTCTCTGCGGATGGTCATGTTCACGGCGCGGGCGAAGAGGATCCCCGCGCGCACTATCGCGTTATCTCTCCCGGGTTCTTTGGGGCGTTGGGCGTTCCCATCATTGCGGGCCGCGATTTCAATGAGCTAGACGCTAAAGGCAAAGAGACCGTCGCCATCATCAGTGAAACCCTCGCGAAGCGCATGTTTCCGAATCAGGACCCGATCAATCGCCACGTATTCTGGACCGATCCGGTCTTGAAAATCTACGGCAAGGGCCCGCCGGAGCTGCAACGCATCATCGGCGTCGTCGCCGACATTGACGATGTGCATGTCGTTCCAGAGCCCACCATCACCATCTATCACAGCTTTGAACAGGGTCCGCTGTTTCTCGGCCGCCTTTTCATCCACACCAGGGTAAACCCCTATTCGCTTATCACTCCAGTCAGCCGCATTATTCGCGAATTGTCCGCGGATCAACCCATTGAGCGCCCCGCTACGCTCGAAGACGCCCGTGCCGAAGTGCTCACTCCGCACCGTTTGAACTCGGTGGTGTTTGGTCTGTTCGCCGCGGTTGCATTGGCGATTGCTGTGGTCGGTGTCGCAGGCGTGCTGGCGTTTTCCGTCAGCGCGCGCACGCGGGAATTTGGTATCCGGCTGGCGCTTGGATCGCAGCCACAGCGTCTTTTCCAAGATGTCATCGCGGAAGGCGCCGCAATGGCCGCAGCTGGCATCATGGCGGGCGCGGTATTCGGATTTCTCCTGGCGCGTGTGGCCCGCAGCTATTTCGCGGATGTAACGATGCCTGGCGTTTTTCCGGTGGTCGCCTCTGCGCTCGTGCTGCTGACGGTTGCCATAATCGCGTCGATGCTGCCCGCGGCGCGCGCCGCGCGCGTTGATGTAATTCAAGCATTACGCACCGAATGATATGAACGACGTAACGTTCGCTCTGCGTCAGCTTTGCAAATCGCCGGGGTTCACGCTGATTGCTGTGCTGACGCTTGCGCTCGGGATCGGTGCAAACACCGCGATCTTCTCAGTCGTGGAAGGTGCGCTCCTGCGTCCATTGCCCTTTCCGCACGCGGAACGACTCGTTAGGATTTACGAAGCCCTGGATGAAAATGGCGCGCGTTCGGCAACGTTGAATCTGAGCGACCGCGCGGCTGCGCGGTTCCGCGAGTTTGGCCGCGATATTTTCGAAGATGTTGCCGGTGGAACGGGCGGCGCCTCGGTCGTTAGTGTAAATGCCGGTTCGCCGGCGCAGACCGTGCCTGCCGCAAGTGTCACCTACAACTTTCTTGATGTCCTCGGATTACCGCCGTCACAGGGCCGCAACTTCTCGACAGAAGAGGGGAGCGACAAAGCAGCGAACGTCGTCATCATCAGCGACGACTTTTGGCGCAACACGCTGAATTCACGTCGCGACGTGCTCGACAGCACGATCGTGATCGATGGAACACCACGGACGATCATCGGCGTGATGCCGAAAGCATTCCGACATCCGTATCGCGCGAGTTTGTGGCTGCCGCTTGCGCTTGAGCCCGACAATCCGGCGACGATCAACAACCATTATCTCTATGGCGTGGCGCGACTGCGTCCCGGCGTCTCGCCGGTGAAAGCGGAAGAAGCTGTGAAGCGCATGTGCGCCACGATCAACCGCGGCGATCCGAATCCGGCGAATGTGCGTGCCGCTTACATCCCGCCGTTGCGCGAAAGTTTTGTGATGGATTTGCGGCCGAAGATTTTCGTCATCGTCGGGGCTGCAGTCTGTGCGCTATTGATCGCGGCGGCGAACTTCGCTGGTCTACTGCTCGCCCGCGTGATCGAGCGGGAAGGGGAATTTGCCTTGCGCGCTGCGCTTGGGGCAAGCAGGCGACGACTTGTCAAACAGCAGCTCATCCAAGCGCTTTTGCTCGCTTTGGCCGGAACCACGCTCGGTCTGCTAATCGCATTCTGGATCACGCCAATGCTTTTCGCGCTGAGCCCGGAAGGCGCAGACGCGACCGGCAGCGCGATGCGCGAATTCGACTACGCCGCGCGACTCGATCTGCCCGTATTCGCTTTTGCCGCCGGTGTAATGACGTTGGTGGGCGTGGGTTTTGGTTTGCTGCCCGCCGTGCGCGCAGCGCGCACAGATTTGCGCGGCGCAATGAGCGTTACGTCACGCGCAACACTCGACCGTGGTGCGCGCAGATTGCTCGGTTCATTCGTCGTGATCGAGCTCGCAATTGCCGCTGCGCTCCTGACAGCGAGCGTCACCGCGACGCAATATTTCCGGAAGCTGATCGAGGAGCCGTGGGGATTCGAAACGAAAGATCGGCTCGCCTTCAACGTCACCGTTCCCGATCGGTTCTTTTCCACCGCCGCGGCGAAACAGCACGCACTCGAAACTTCGCTCGCGCAGCTGCAGGCATTGCCCGGCGTCAAATCGGCCACTGTCGTTTCGCCTTCGCCCATGGACGCGTCCTGGACATTGATGCTGTTCAACGCCGAAGGCGCGCCCGCACCGCAGCCACGCGGCGTCTACACCGCCTACTCGCGCGTGCCCGTGCCCGGGTATTTTCAAAGCATCGGCCAGCCGATCATGCAAGGCCGCGATTTCAACGCGAGCGACACTGCCGACGCGCCGTTGGTCTGCATTGTCAGCCAAAGCATCGCAAAACGTTTTTGGCCTAACGATTCTCCTATCGGGAAACGCATTCGCTGGGGCCGGCTCGATGGAACTCGCCCGTGGTTCACGATTGTCGGCGTCGTCGGCGATATGAAAGCGATTGCCGACCCGCGCGACGGCGAAGTGCTCGGAATGATTGCGCGGCCACTCGCGCAAATGCTCGTGCACACGACGAGCCCGCTCGACGACATCACTTTTGTTCTCCATACCGATGGCCGCTCGGTTAACGAGCCCACGGTCCGCGCCGCGCTCGCACGCGCGAATGCCAATCTCGCAGCCTACAATTTTGTCTCACTGCAAGATGCAGCGGCACGCTCGCGGACAACTGAACGTTTCATCTTCGTTCTCGTCTCCTCGTTCGGATTCCTCGGGCTCGTGCTTGCTGCGGTCGGATTGTACGGCCTTCTCGCGCTGCAGGTCGCAAGGCGCGAGCGCGAATTCGGCATCCGTAGCGCACTCGGTGCGACGGCGCGCCAGATAGTCCAGCTCGTGGCTCGGCAAGGCGCAAGGTTGCTCTTGTTAGGCTTCACTGCCGGCGCGCTCACGACTTTCGGAGTCGTGCGCTTGGTGCAAAACCAATGGGCCGAAATGCCGGGGCCGAATCTGATCGCGTGCGTTTGCGCTGCCATCGTGCTCGGCATCGCGGTCATGATCGCCTGTTGGTTGCCGGCACGGCGGGCTGCGCGTGTTGATCCTGTTATTGCACTTCGTTCCGAATAATTATGAATGACTTAAAATTCTCTCTTCGCCAATTACGTAAATCGCCCGGATTCTCAGCGCTTGCTGTTACCACGCTTGCGATCGGAATCGGGTTAAACACCGCCATTTTCAGTTTGATCAACGATCTGTTTCTGCGCGGCCTCCCGTTTAAGGAACCATCGCGCGTGGTTCACCTTTATGGTGGCGACAAATCGCGTGATCTGGAGGAGATCGGCGTATCGGCGCCGCGCTACCAGCATTTTCGCGATGGGCAAACGTTGTTCGACGGGTTAGCTGGGGAAAATTTCTTTCTTTTTACACTGACAGGTCTTGGCGATCCGGTGCAAGTCTTCGGCGGCCGTTTAACGTCGAACTATTTTGACCTGCTCGGCGTGCGGCCGATTCTCGGTCGCAACTTCCTGCCGCAGGAAGAAGAGGGCGCCGATGTCGCCCTAATAACGAAAAATTTTTGGCAGAAACGCCTCGGTGCCGATCCAAACGTGACCGGACGAAGCATCACGCTCGACGGCACCCCGCACACGATTGTAGGCGTGCTGCCGAACATGCCGGCGACTTGGTTTGGGGCGAATCCAATCGCAGAAGTCTGGACCACGAAACCGTTCCAGCTTCCAGGCTTCTCGTATGAACGAATGATGCGTGGCACGAGCTTTCTGCGGGTGATCGGCCGGCTCAAGCCGAACATCGCGCTCAAACAGGTGAAAGCGGCGCTGCCGTCGCTTGATCAAAGTTACCGGACACAATACCCGAACAAGATCGACAGCGGGTTGACCACGACACTGAGGACGCTGCCGGAAGACGTCACGCAAAATTTCCGTGCGGGTTTCATCACGCTGTTTGCCGCGGTTTGTTTTGTCCTGCTCATCGCGTGCAGCAACGTCGCCAACTTGTTGCTGGTTCGTTTCAGCGGGCGCCGCCGCGAAATCGCGCTGCGAATGGCGATCGGTGCTTCGCGTGCCGGCATCATTCGTCTCTTCGTGTTTGAAAGCTTGCTTGTGAGCATCCTCGCCGGCGGCGTCGGCGCGTTCGTGGCGTGGCGATTGGTTCCGCTTGTGCCAAAAATGGCGTCTAATTTTCTTCCGCTTGAAGGGAACACCGCCACCAGTCTTTCGCTCGAGGTTCTCCTCTTCACGATTGGATTGTCGATTTTGACCGGATTGCTGATGGGCGTTTATCCGGCGATGCAAGCCTCGCGCGCGGATCTTGTTGACGGACTCAAAGAAGGCGGCCGCGGCACGAGCGGCAGTCTGCGGCAACAACGTTTCCGCAAAATTCTCGTCGGCGCGCAAGTGGCGCTCTCTGTGACACTCCTCGCGGGCGCGGGCCTCTTGATTAGCAGCTTTATGCGGTTGAGTCAGCAGAATCTCGGGTTCCGCTCGCAACAACTCTGGACCGGCACCATCACGTTGCCTGCCGCACAGTACGGCGACGCGGCTTCGCGGCAGCGTTTCGTCGAACAACTGCTAAACGCGCTGCGTGAGGTTCCGGGCATCCAGAGCGCGACCGTTAGTGGCGACATTCCATTGAATGGCGGCAATCGGACGCTGTACGCGCGGGGCGATCGCGATCTGCCGCCGGTGGAGGAACGCGCGGCTTCGCCGAGTCATGACGTGGCGCCGGACTTCTTCAAGACCTGGCGAATTCCACTTCTCGCCGGGCGCGAATTCAACGAGCACGACACAGCCGAGAGCCAGAACGTCGTGTTGATTAGTCAGACTGGCGCCAGGAAAATTTTTCCTAACGAAAACCCAATCGGCAAAACATTGCTCGTGACGAGCGCCGCCACACCATGCGAGATCGTCGGCATTGTCGGCGACATTCGCTCGACGCGGATCAAAGAAGAGCCGGGTATGGAGTTTTATCGGCCGTGGTCGCAGGAAAATTTTCCGTTCGTTAGCATCGCAGTTCTCAGCACACTGAACACCGACGCGGTGACGAAGCTCGCGCAATCGGCGTTGAGCAAGGTCAATCCTGGGCTGGCGATTGCGGTACCGCAAAGCATGGATGCGATCGTGGCGCAGGCACTGGGGCAAGCACGTTTGATGATGATTCTGCTGGGCCTGTTTGCAGGCATTGCCTTGCTTCTGGCAGCCGTGGGGATTTACGGCGCAGTTGCTTACAGCGTTGCGCAACGCACCGGGGAAATTGGTGTGCGCATTGCGCTCGGCGCGCAAGCTACTGATGTCCTCAGGCTCATTTTGGGTCAGGGCATGATGCCAGTGGTAATCGGACTGGCCACTGGTCTCGCGGCGGCGCTCGCGCTCGGCCGCTTACTGAGGACGCAGCTCTATCAGATTTCACCGCATAATCCAACGCTGCTTCTCACAACGGCAGTTGTTCTGGCTTTCGTGGCGTTGCTTGCTTGTCTCGTCCCGGCGCGGCGGGCCGCACAGGTCGATCCGATTCAGGCGCTACGCGCGGAGTGAATCAGACGGCCGATCGCAACCAAAAAGAACTGACGCAAACTGGCCCACGTTTTGCGCGGCGCTGGCCTGTCCTGCCGTAGCCTTGGCGAAGGCGGATGCGCGCCTTTTCGCAGTATATCTCGCTTGTAAGTTTTTGGTTATCCTAGTAAAAAGTGGGGAATGCCCTCCGCATTGCAGACCGCAACGCAGGATACTTCGTTTGCTTGCACGAGGTGGACAGTTGTGCACCGATTGGTCACGCTTCTCGAGCAGTTCTACGCAGCCTCGCAAATGGCTGCGATCACGCTACTCGTGATCGTGAGTTGTGATCGCTGATTCGAGTTTTTGCCGGTTGTCGCTGAGTCCGGGAATAACGGTTCTCCCAAGTTGATCCTGCTCTTGTTCGGCAAGCCTGATCCAGGACAACGCCTCCTTTGGGTTGCCGAGCCCTTCTTCCGCAACTGCCAGGTTGTAGTAACACGCGATCAGCGCTTCCTGCCGCGCTTCAGGCGATGGTAACTGCGACGCCTCATCCAACTCCGCCAGAAATTCTTTCCTTGCCGACTGCATATCGCCCTTATCAACTAACAACACGCCGCGGCTAAGAAAAAGGTCGGGCATGAGATGTTCGCCTTTTCTCGCTAGGGCGGCGTCAAAATTCTCTGCTGCTTTGGCCTGCAGATGTTCTTTAAACGCGTTTTCAGTCGGTCCATTATGCTGGTCGGTCGAGAGTTCAGACAGCAACTGCGGAAGCCGGTCATCATCTCTCCAAACGAGTGAAGCGAGGTGTTTTGACTGTTCTACAGGAAGTGGAGCATTCGTTACGGTTTTTCCCAGCCTTGCCGATTTGTCCAGGTATTCCCATCCAAGCTCGTAGTACACGTGGAAGTCATTCGTCTTGCGCGTTGCAGCGTACCAAACGGACCGCGGGTCCTGCCATTCCGACAAATAGTCAGTGGTTTTCTTGAGCCATACTAAGCTAACTAAGCTAACGACCACAACGAGCGCCGTCGCGGCAGCAACATTCCGTTTTGGCAAATGATCGGTCGCCTTGAACAACAACCATGCAATGAGAATGACGGCTCCTAGCGATGGCAAAAACAAATAGCGGTCCGTTACGGGATACGAGAATGGCAGGACTTGTGTCGGCACATAGGTAAAAAGAATCCAGTAGATCAAAACGGTGGCCAAAGGATAACGCTTGCGCAGCAGCAGTGGGAACAGGAACAGGGCAACGAGAAAGATTTCTGCTGTAACTTGAGCTAACGCCGTCCCGTTGGCGGGCGGAACGCGGTAGAGCACATAATTTCCAAGCCCGATAAGCAGCCATATGGCTTGGGCAAATGATTTCGCCCGCACGCTTATGTCAGGCTGCGCTCCTGTTCCCGGTTGCGCACTTTGAACGGCCATCGCAATGGCGATCGCGAGAAGCACAAACGGGATTTTGTCGACAATCGATCGGCGTAACGGCCGTTTTTCAATAAAGAGATCGAGACTGAGCAGCACCGCCGGGAAAGCGACGACCGAGAGTTTTCCCAGCAATGCGAAGAGAAACAGTAGCAGCGAACCGAGGTACCAGCCGATCGCGCCGCGTTGTCTGTATTTTAGATAGGCGAGCAAAGAAGGCAGCACGAACGCCGCCGCGACCAAATCTTTGCGGCTCGAAATCCAAGTCACGGCTTCCACGTGCACCGGATGAACAAGAAATAAGATGACGGCAGCGATTGCAGTCGGTCGCTGTTGTGTCAGCGCAAGGGCAACGAGATAAACGAAACCGGCAACCACCCCCGCCCAGAGATTGTTGGATAGGTGAAACGCGTAGGCGCTCAATCCTCCAATGGCGTGATCGAGCATGTACGAGAAGAGGTGGAGCGGGGAGTAGTTGAGATAGTATGGACTCGTTAGGATCTGCCTGATGTGTTCCCACGTGATGCTTCGGATCCAGGCGTTGCCGACGACGTACTGCGGATCGTCAATTCGGAAAAAACCGAGATGAAGGTCGCTGGCGTACAGCGCCGCCGTCGCCAGAATCGACAAACAGAAGATGAGCGTGTTCAGTTGCCATGGACCGGGTAATACGCAGGAGTACGCACGAACATCGGATTTTGCTTTTGCAGACTTCTCGCGCTCTTTCCTACCACCAGAACGCTGCGAATTCGCCATCGCCGGCTTGTCGTTTGTTTTTTTGCTCGAATGCACGGACGGAATTTCTATCTGGGACTGCAAGCTATTTTATCATTGTCATTCTGATCCCGCAGTCGCGGAAGAAGAATCTCGGATCGTTGCTTTGACCGGGCTCCCCCGAATGGAAAAAGACCAGAGATGTTTGAAAGCCTGGGCTCATGCTTCGCATTTCGTTGCAGCACTTCGCTCAATTCGCCACCGGACGAATGCGCCGTGGCGGACATGACAGCGCTATTTTCGATATGGAAATTGGATTCTCGCACGGGATTGGTGAGACGTGTAGATGCGCGCGGGTCGCCTCGCCTTAACAAGGGGGAGGGTGAGGGTTCCGCTTCACAAGCAGTCATCGGAAACGTTCAACCCCTCACCTCCCGCCTTCGCATCGCTACGGCGCGGCAGGCAGTCCTCTCCTCTTGTTGCAAGGGGAGAGGCGGACGAGGCCGCACAATTCGTTAGCCGAGTTCGAACCCAATTTTTGCTTCGCAGAAGCGCTTGCATTTCGACTTCGTTTGAATATCCGTGGCGCTGCGTTGTCTGATACTGTTTCTGACTCTCATATGCATTTGCGTCTCTTGATTGCTCTCATTGTTGCCGCGTTCTCGCCGGCAATTTTCGCGCAAGGAACCAATCAGCCCACCGTGGACGAACTCGTTGCCAAGAACATTGAGGCCAAAGGCGGCGCGACCGCGCTGAACAATCTCCAAACGCTGCGGGCAACCGGCAAGTTGCTGGTGCCGTTCCAGGGGCAAATCGAACTTGGCTACGTGCAAATAAAGAAGCGGCCAGACGAAGTGCGCACCGAGGCTTCGCTTCAGGGGATGACGCAAATCGAGGCGTATGACGGCAAGGAAGGCTGGAAGGTGTCGCCGTTTTTCGGACGCAAAGATCCAGAGCGCATGTCCGCCGATGACGTTAAGGCGCTTGTAGAAGATACCGAGATGGGTGGGCCGTTAGCCGATTGGAAAGCAAAAGGCAGCACGGTCGAGTATCTCGGAACTGAGGATGTCGATGGGACGCCGGCGCACAAATTAAAAGTGGTGCGAAAAAACGGGGACGTCAGTTTCGTTTATTTGGACCCGGACCACTTTCTCGAGATCCGAATCGTGACTCAACGAACCCGACACGGAGCGTACGAAGAAGTGGAGACGGACGTTGGCGATTACGAACAAGCCGGCGGCGTGTTTGTTCCGACGTCAATCGAGGTCGGCCGCAAGGGCGCGCCGGACAAGCAAGTGGTCGTCATCGTTAAACTCGAAGCCAATGTGCCGGTGGATGACACCATATTTCATTTTCCCGGCCAGATAAATGTCCCACAACCACAGCGCTGATCAAAAGATGAGGATATTGCTTCCACAAAACCAAATCGGCGTCCTCGCATCGCTTTTTCTTTGCGCCATTCCTGTGTACGCAGCCGATGCGCCATTCAACTCCGCAACGATCTCCGGACTTGGTGCGCGCAATATCGGGTCAGCAGCGATGAGCGGGCGCATCTCGTGTATCGCGGGAGTGCACGAACCATCGGGCAAGATCACATTGTTTGTGGGTGCAGCGAGCGGCGGCGTTTGGAAATCTGACGACAACGGAACGCGGTATCGCCCGATCTTTGACGAACAACCTGTGCAATCGATCGGGGCCATCGCGCTCGATCCGAAAAATTCGAAGAACGTTTGGGTCGGCACCGGTGAATCGTGGACGCGGAACAGCGTGTCCATTGGCGATGGAATCTACAAGTCCACCGACGGTGGCGAAACCTGGTCGCGTGCTGGCCTGGAAAAATCGGAACACATCGCGCGGATAGCCGTTGATCCAAGGAATAGCGACACGGTTTTCGCCGCGGTTCCTGGCGCGTTGTGGAGTGATTCGCCCGACCGCGGTCTGTACAAAACCACCAGTGGCGGCAAGACGTGGCAGCAAGTCCTTAAGGGCGCGAACCCTTCGACAGGTTGCACCGATATCGATGTCGATCCCAACAATCCCGACATCATGTTCGCCGCCATGTGGGATTTCCGGCGCAAAGGCTGGGAATATCGCTCCGGTGGATCCAGCCCGGCAGCGCCTTCGGCCAGCGGATTGTTCCGGTCCACTGATGGCGGGAATACGTGGGCGGAAATCACGCCTGAGGCTAACAACGGTTTCCCGAAAAAACCGTATGGCCGGCTGGCGGTGGCGATTGCGCCATCAAACTCCAAGCGTGTTTACGCATTCGTGGAGTCGCCCGACAGCGCATTGTTCGTTTCGGATGATGGCGGCGCGACGTGGGAGAAGCGTGACAAGAGTCAGTGGATGGTGTGGCGGCCGTTCTACTTTGCGAATTTGATTGTTGATCCCAAAAACCCGGATCGCCTGTTCAAGCCCGACGGTGCACTGATTGTTAGCGAGGACGGGGGAAAGAGCTTTGCGGTGGTGGGCGGTTTTCAAGGCGCGCACGGCGACGCGCATGATGTGTGGATCGATCCGACGAAATCACAAACCGTGTTCGTAGGAGACGACGGCGGGATGTGGTACTCGTACAACGGCGGCAGCAAATGGTGGAAAGGCGAAAACCTGCCCGTGTCCCAGTTCTATCACGTGAGCGTCGATGAGAAGGATCCCTACCAGGTGTATGGCGGATTGCAGGACAACAGCTCGTGGGTGGGCGATTCGCAATATCCGGGCGGTATCACCAATCATCGTTGGGAAAACATGTACAACGGCGATGGCTTCTGGATGTTCCAGGACCCGGCTGATCCTGACTACATCTACGCGGAATACCAGGGCGGCGAAATTGGCCGGGTCAATCGCAACACATATGCGGCTCGCAATATCAAGCCACGGCCAAATTACAACGAGAAGCTCCGATTCAACTGGAATACGCCGATCGCGCTTTCGCCTAACGAGAAGGGAACAGTCTATGTCGGCGCGCAATTCCTGTTTCGCTCACGCGATCACGGCCAGACGTGGGACCGCATTTCGCCAGACCTAACCACCAACGATCCGGAAAAACAAAAGCAAGAGCAATCCGGCGGTGTGACGGTGGATAATTCGTCGGCGGAAATGCACACGACAATTTACTCTATCAGCGAATCCCCGAAGCAGAAAGGACTGATCTGGGTGGGCACTGATGATGGCAACCTTCAGCTCACGCGCGACGGCGGCAAGACGTGGACCAATGTCGTCGGCAATATTCCCGGCTTGCCGAAGAACTCGTGGGTGAACTGGGTGCAGGCCAGCAACTTCAATCCCGGCACAGCCTACGCTGCTTTTGACCGGCATACTTTTGGCGACATGGCGCCGTACGTTTTCAAGACCACTGATTTCGGTAAGACCTGGACGCCGCTCGTTAGTGCTCAGGACCCGAAGAGCGTTCGCGGATACGCGCACGTGATTAAGGAAGATTTGGATAAGCCTGATCTTCTTTTCCTGGGCACTGAGTTTGGACTCTGGGTTTCGGTTGATGGCGGAAAAAGCTGGGCGCAATTTAGGGGCAACCATTTTCCTGCCGTTGCCGTTCGCGACCTAGCGATTCATCCGCGGGATAACGATCTGGTTCTCGCCACGCACGGCCGCGGCATCTGGATAGTGGACGACATCACGCCGCTGCGCGCGTTGAAGCCCGATTTGTTAAAGCAGGATGTTGCCTTCGTTTCGGCGCGGCCGGTGCAACAACGCATCGAGGGCCAGGGCGGATGGGCCAATGGCGACGCGGTTTTTGTTGGCGACAATCCGCCTGACGCTGCCGTGATCAACTATTATCAGCGCGAGCGGCATTTGTTTGGAAAAATGAAACTCGAAGTTTTGGATTCATCCGGGCGTGTTGTTGACGAATTGCCGGCCAGCAAACGACCGGGTTTGAATCGGGTGATGTGGACGATGCGGGCAAAACCGCCGCGTGTGCCGCCTGCTGCGCAGGTTGCAGGCTCTTCCATTCGCGGCCCGCGGCTCGTGCCCGGTGATTACACGGTGCGCCTAACGAAAGCAGGCAAGGTTTACGACACGAAACTGACGGTCGGTTTTGATCGCCGGGCGAAATTCAGCTCTGCAGACCGCAAGGCGCAGTTCGATGCGGCCATGCGAGTTCACGCCTTATTCGGCGACGAAAGCGCGCTGATGGATCGCATTATCGGGTTGCGAAAAGCGCTGGCCCACACCGGCGCCGCGTTGCCGGAAGGCGATCCGCTTCGCAAGCAGCTCTCGGATTTCGACGGGAAAGTCGATGCGGTGCGAAAGAAAATCGTCGCCACCACCGAGGGCGGCGCAATCACGGGCGAGGAACGCTTGCGCGAACACACCGACCAGCTTTACGGCGCAATCCTGAGCTATGAAGGCAAACCGGCCGCCTACCAAATCGCTTACATCGATACGCTCAAACGCGAGCTAGATGACGTTACGAAACAATTCGATCAACTCCTCGCGCAAAACCTGCCCGCATTAAACGATTCGCTCAAATCCAAAGGCCAACAGCTAATCGAGGCTCCACCAGCCAAAGTCAGCGTAAACAATCCTACACGCGACTCCAGCAGCGGCGCGACAGCCACGAGCGCGTCTCTTCCAGCCGATTTCCACATTTCTTACTAGGCTCTGATAAGCTGGAACTGCGAGGTTGTGGTAGGGCGCGACGGCCGGATGCGCGGGTGATCCTCACATTGTTTCGCTTTGTCGCGTAAACGGCGACCGTAGCTAGATGGGCGGTGTCGACCGCCACGAACGCAGTCCTCCGTTCAAAAAGCTGGGTGCAATCGCTACGGGTTGCGACATACACACGGCGATTCAAATGTGACTTGCGTCGATCTTGTGCTGTCAGCATGGCTAAAAAAGATGGGAGAAAAACTCACGATTTGAAATCTCCCTTGTGCTCGTGCGTCGCGATCACGTCGCCGGTTTCATCATAAACGCCAATCACGGCATCATGTGATCGGCTGTAAAACGTCGCGTATCGACTGCATTGCTGATTGCGTTTTGCTCGCCCTACCACAAGCGATCTTATTTACGTCTGGACAAATCGAGCGCGATTCGCGCGATGCTGTAGAATAATAATGCCGCCCCGATGGGCACCAGCCAAACCCCCAGGCCGGGGTCACCGTCGTAGATTACAATTCCGCCGAGGAAAAAGCCCCCTGGTAGAAGGATCGCAGCCCAAATTAATGCGAAAGAAACCGAAGGCCGAAGCGTGAAGCGCTCCACCATACGCACAGTCAAGCCGGCGGCGATGTTCACGAGCGCTAGCAGCGTTCCGTGCGCGTGGGCGAGCGTGAACATGAGTCGCCGCGTTTCGTTTCCAACATCGACATACCACCCGATCTTGAAACCGTGCAGCGTTTCGAGGACGCCGCCCAGGGACAAGAAGACGAGAAGCGACCACCAACCGAAGCGCAAATTACAATTAGCCTGCTCCACGCCGGGCAGCGCGTGTTTGGAAGGACGACTCATTCCGCCAGAAAAATTGGTTTCTCGTCGCGCTCGCTCCGCAATCGTTGAAAGACATCTTGCCGGAAATGGCCGTCTGAATTGATGGCTGTCTCGGGTCGATAAACTGCATTCACATTGCGCACTTCGCGCAACCATTTTTCGTAAGTGCGCATCGCCGCTTCGCCGAGCGCATAATCGGGCGCAGTATAGGAAAACGAAAAGTCAGAGAACCCGGGCAGCGTTTGAAGCGATTTCCACGCATCAAAACGCACCGCAGCGTAAGAATCGGTCAACGTGTAGATCAAGTAAGGATACAGCCACTCTTGCCCGGCGATTTTTTGCGCGCTCTCCCAACCCATGCCCCAGGCAATGAGAGCGCGCTGCCCCGCATCGCCTTTCAAGATCCACTGCACCGCGGCCGCAATGCTTCGATCGTCCTGCGAGAGTTCCGGCACAGGTTGGTTATACCACGTGTGCAGATTCTGCGCAGCCCATGCGAGTGTTTGATCGAGATGGCAAAGATTGCAGGCATTCGGCCGCCCATAAGCGATGCTTTCCTGCACGGTCGGCAAAGAGACCTGATGGCTGCGCATCGCGTGCAGCAATCCAAACGTGGTGCGCGGCATATGGCAATTGTAACAACGGCTGCCAGACGACTCTGCGCTATGATGCGTGTGCGCAACGAGTCTTGCGGTCATGTCTTTGTGACATTGCAAACAGGCCGCGTCCGAATCCATTTTCGGTTTTAACTGGCCGGTGCGCGCCCACGTTTTGGCATCAGTTTGGCCCGCAGAATCGAGATGCATTTCGTGGCAGGAAATGCAGGAGAAATCGCTCCCGCGAAAACAGGGCGACGCTTGCACGCCGTTCAATTCGCGGCCAGTCACGCGAATCATCCCATCGCCCCAGAACCGATTCTGGAAAAAATCGGGCTCGGTGCGGCGAATGAAGTCCTTTTGCTCAGGGTGATCCGGCGCATTTGGTTGGACCACGAAGCGTTGGGAGAGATCGCGAGCACCGGGACGGAAAGCAGCGCCGTGCTGGTTGAAATCGATCTTGTCCGCCATGTCGTTGAAAGCCCAGACGCTGTGGCATTGCCCGCAGGCGAGGCCGGACTCAGGACCTTTCAAACTTGCAGGATTGGTTATCGTCGGGTCTGACCTCTTTGTGAGATGCGCTTTGAAACGCCGAACCGGATTGCGATTGCGCTCGATGTGCTCGCGCCCATCGCTATGGCAGGCCTCACACGCAATCCCAAACTCGGCCACTTGTGAATCCCATTGGTTGCCCGCGACAAACCGCGATTGCCCCTGGGTGACATGACAATCCATGCAGGCGCCGTTCCATGCCCCCGTAGAATAATATTCCCTCACATTCGGCGGAATAAGGAAGGTCTCATTCACTGGCGCCCACATTTTCTCAGCGACGATATAGGCGAATGGAAATTGTTGCAGGGTCCGGCCCTCGCCGGCCGTCAGCCAAAGGATCTGCAAATTGTGCGAACCGGACACGAGCACGACTTGCTGCGCTTCACCATAGCTGCCGCCTTTCGGCCGCGTGCGGACAAAAAACTTGTCGCCGCGACGCTCTGCTTTGTATTCGCGACCGTTCAATGCAACCTCGAGCTGGTCCATGTCAGGCGGCAAACTGTGTGGCGTTGCCACCTCCGTCATGGTGCGATGAAACGACGCGTGCCAGCTGGCGTAATTTCCGGGATGACACGCGCGGCAGGCATTCGAACTCACATAACCGGCGATCTGCGATCGGATGGGACGATTCTCCGGGGGTACAGCTTCGCGCTGGAAATCGCGCAGCGAAATCAATGTGAGAACGCTTGCGGCTGCAACCGTTGCAACAACGAACAGCCCCTGCCACCGGGATCGAGACAGCTTCGTCACAATTTCCGGGATCGATATTATGAGGAGCGAGGCGTGCCAGGCAAACCCTCCTTATAACCGCAAGGCAGATGATGGCCTCGAGGGGCTGTAAAACTTCGCGTAGCCGATTGCATTGCTAACGGCATCCGGCTCGCCCGTACCACAACCGACCGAATAGCAGCGCATCGGAAATGAGATCGACCTCGCGTTTATCTTTGCGCGGTCGAATTTGGTAAACGTGTTGAGAATTGATATCGCACCGATTTAACCGCGCCATGTGGCTAGGTGTTGGGTGCAGGGTTGTCCGCAGTCCTCATCTTATCGATAATTCGCCAATTTAGCGCAAACGTGTTCGCGTCTGTCCGCTCGTTTCCCCAGTTTCGGTAATAATTCTTAGCCAGGTTCAATATTGTTGTCATTATTCCCCGCACTATTGCGTCTGTAGTGGAAGACGGTGCATTGACGAGAATCGCGCAGAGATTCTCAGCATAGCTGGAATTGATGCTGCAAGCGAAGCGTACGGAAGCGTGCTGGCGGAGGAAACGCAAAGGTGCTCAAGTTTGCAATGCTGTTTGAGGCGTCTCGCTGGGCAGCGAATCATGCGCGTGACTTCCACGTGATACAGACGGGACACGCTGCAACTGGCAGCAGAACACGTTCGCCACAGCATCAATGCTTCGCGTGGACTCGATAGCATCGGGCGTCGGGCAGAAATTCGCGAGGAAGCGGACGCGATCCTCGCAACGATCCGTGTTGAATTTCAGTGCGAAGCTAAAAACGGCGCAATCGAATTGAGCAAAACCACTCTCACACACCGCTTTGCAGCGAACCCTTCACGGCGTGGAGCGATGACTCCTGCGCGCCTTTACAACGAAGTCTTACTGGACTTGCAAAAGCGTGGACTGGCGCGACCACTGCCGCGAAATGGGAAGCTTCAAGTCTATCAATTTCCCGTCGAGTGATGTTATAACTTAGGCAAAGATGAATTTAATGTTCCGCCACATTGGTTCAACTGCGCGTACTCTTTTTACCGTCACGCACGCGGCCGTTGTTCTGTTTGGACAGCGGCCTCACCGATTCCTCCTCCTTCATGGAGCGCGCAGAGCCTTGGCTTGTTTTGCAATAATAATTGGCTCCTGGGTCTTCGCTGCTATGCCCGCGATGGCCAATCCCCCTCCATGGTTGAACAAGGTTTGTCCGACCGAGGAACTCGTGCGCGCCACCTCAGCCCACGATCCGGTCCTGCGCAACCGGGTCATTGCACTCTCGCCAACCGTGCGCCCGGATGAAGCGGAGCGCGTTGTGAACTGCGCCTACACGACCGGGCGAGAACTGGCCCGCGAGTGGCGAGTTGCCTGGATTCCCGGTGTTCAGAATTTTCTCGTTAACATCGGAGCCCGAAAGGGAGGCCTCTGCTTTCAATGGGCGAGCGAACTCTTGATCCGTTTGAACGCGTTAAAGCTTCAGACGCTTGCCCTTCACTGGGCGGAATCGTACGCGGGAACATCCGCAGAACACAATGTGATCGTCGTGACGGCAAAGGGTCAACCTTTTGAAAAGGGCATACTGTTGGATAATTGGCGTTATGAAGGGAGCCTTATCTACGGTGGGGTCACAACGGATCCCGAATACAAGTGGACGGAGAATCCAGCGGAGCTTGGCCGCAGACTGAAGGTAAACTCCCCTATCACACCCAGATCGTCGCGCGACCTGCAACGCCGATTTTGAGGAAAATTTGGAGCGCAGGATTAACATAACTTTGTAGCGGCAGAATTACTTCCGCCCGGCATAGCACCCAATCCTAACAAGCTACGCGTGGCGTATCACAAGCCACCTTACGGTTTCGCCCGATTCTTTACGAGGGAGCGGTACGGTTCCGCACGGTATCTCCCTACTAAATCACTGCTGTGATCCGCGTTTAAGATGTGGCTGGCAACATGATCGACACGCGCGGGCACGCCGGCGAACCCAAAGAGCTGTAGCGCGACGCGGCCTAGCTGTTAACATGAACCGTGCCCCTCGACCTTCATTTACTCCGCTAACTCGGCGATCGGAGTTCAGCGACCGATTACGCGCACCGACGGTTCGTTGATAAAAGCGCCCGGCGTCGTCGGTCGTCCGACCCAGTCGATTTGATGGCGGTCAATGACTCGAACCGGCGAGATCGTCAGCGTACCAATAGGGCGCACTTTAACGCGTTGTGGGATGAGTGAACCCGTAATGAAGACTGCCTGCTCTTCCACTTTCTGATTACGTTTGGAACCTTCCCTGATCGTAGGGTCGGCGAGCACTGTTTCGGCAAGCAAACCGGCGGCGATGAAAATTGTAACGCTTGAAGATATCAGCGTTCTCACGGTTGAAACTACACCTGCGAGGGCACTGTGTGCAAATTACCGAAAACGCGAGGAGGGCTCCTTTTCCCAAAAACCAAGAAGGGCAGTGGCTGCTGCCACTGCCCTTTTCACATACCAAACCAAGGTTTAACGGTTAAAAGTGCTTCGTTAGGCGCCCGTAAACGAATCGGCCGGTGGCATCGTAGGTGAAGCCGGGATAACCGACCCCGTTTCCGCCTTCCCCGTATGCCTTGGGAGGATCCTGGCCAAAAACATCATTGCATCCAATCGTAATGATCGTGCCTCGTAGCAGGTGGTCCCAGACGGTACGACCGAAGTTGCTGGTCTGAGCCGAAGCCTTTTCCAGAGGGGCACCGTCCTTGCCGCGAACGACCTCCTTTTCGCCCTTGGAATAGCCCGGCACAGGATTGGCTTCAACTGGAAGAAGCGCGGTGAAGTCATAGGAAAGCTGGGCGTCGAAGAACCAGGTCTGGTGAACCCAGTGTTGGTGAAGGTTTGGCGTAAATTCGTTGAAGCCATCGGTGAAGCGCACGATGGTAACGAGATCAAAGCCCTTCCATGTCCACTCGAGGCTGGAAGTACCTTTCCATTTATACCAACCCTCATTCGAGAGACCCGGGTCCGTAGTTCTGCCGGCCAGATTGCCTGGGCTGGTCCCGAACTCCGGGAAGATGAATTGAGGAAAAAGGAATTCATCCAGGTACGTTACTTGAGTCTGCGAAGTGAACGTCCCCCACTGCGTTGGCCTCTGGTAGTAAAGGCCGAAGTCAAACCCGCGAGCCTCTTGAGAACCGAAGTTTTGATTTGCAATTATAATACGTGTGATGAATCCGCCAGCATCGCGCTCGACAATGCCAGGAGCGAGGCCATCCAGCACTTGCTGATCCAGCGGAGCGATCACAACTCCCGTGCGCTCGATATCCCAGAAGTCAACCGACATGTTCAAACCAGGCACGTATTTTGGCGAGTAAACAAAGCCCGCAGTGAACGAGCGGGAATCTTCGGGTTGAAGATTCGGGTTGCTAGTTATAAGAGTGTTCGTTTCAGATTCGAGCAGCCCATTTTTGAGCGGATCGTGGGTAACCTGCAACGTTGAGACTGGAGACCCAAACAATTCCTCAAGTGAGGGTTCACGAAAGCCTTCGCCCCAAGTCACGCGCAGGGTCAACTGCTCGTCAAACGGTTGCCAGCGCATGCCCACCTTTGGCACCAAGACATTGCTATCGTTGTTCAGAAACTCTTCAAAGCGCCCCCCAGCCGTAAACTCCAGGGAATAAAACCCAGGAATTGCTGCAGTGGTCTCGCTCTGGACCTGTGGATTTTTGCCGTCGCCTTTGTAGTAGGTACGCGTCACGGGGCTGAAGATCGGAATTCTGGTCTCTGCATAAAACGCATAAGAATTTCGGCTGCCCTGAGCACTTGGAACTGGCGAGTTGCCGACGATGTCTCCCTCCAAATTGAGTATATCGGGATTCTCTTTCAGTTGCTCCCGCCGCCATTGACCGCCGACGGCGAAGCCGACGCCGCCAGCCGGCAGGTGAAAGAGGTCGGTTGTGTAGATGGTGGCATCTAACGTGGCCAACTTTGAGGTGTCTTCGTCCTTGGGGTGCGCTCTGGCAAACTCGACCGTGGGCGAATTAGACGAGATTGGAACGCGATAATCACCAAACGGATTAAACGCGACAGTCGTGCCGATGAATTGCGGAGACGTCGGATCAAAGATTGGGTCGGCTTGATTCAAGATCCGGTTGAATCGCGAGGCGGACACCTGTGTCCCAGTCTGTACGTTCTTAATCTGACTGTAGCGGAATCCGGTGTCGTACCCCCAGCTGCCGTCAAACAGCTTGTCCCCCTTGATGCCGATGGTGCTCAGCCACGCGTCAGTTTCATTTTCGAATAAACGGTTCCCAAATTCAGCGAGTCGCGCCCGCGTGCCGCCGGAGATGATTTGATCGAAGGGATTAAAAGGATTGAATGCGTCAGCCGGGACACCAGTTTCCGCGTGCGTGGGCGTGTTGGGTGGTTCGGAACCTGGCGCAATCGGCGAATGCGGCGGAATAGCCAATATGGTCTGACCCTTTGTTTGGAACGAACCGCTT
>JBKPBJ010000095.1:0-1811 GCA_046726875.1 Verrucomicrobiota bacterium | reverse complement strand
TTCTCCTCCGATAGGAATCCGAAACTAACGAGACATCGCATACATTCCCCGTTAGGGCCTCGGTGCGTCATTGGCCGACCGCACGTCACACAAACGCCCACATCAGCTTTCTCTTTTTCTGATTCGGCGATGCTCACGACGTCAGGATTTGGTAAAGGTAACGCAATTCATCATCGATATCCGTGGACGCGGAGACGGTGCTCGCTACTTCGGCGCGCAATGTATTGCGATACCGCTGACGCAGGCGCGAAAGCCACGTACGCACTGTTCCGACCGGCACTCCAAGTCGATTCGCGACCTCTTCGTGCCTCGGCCGTGGAGTTGTCGTTCCACCTTCGACAAATGGCCGAAGCTGATCAAGCCATTCACCTTTGCCTTCCGCTGCAAATTCATCACGCAGCCTTTGCCACGCCCGCGTGACGACATTCGACGCCCAGGTGGCATCGTACGCGTTGGCTTCATCGAGGTGCGCCGTTGCCAACATTGCTGCTTCGACTTCATGCATGTGTTCATCAAACGAAACGATCTGGCGACCGCCGCCGCGTTTGATGGCGCGGACCTTATCGCGTTCGTCCATCAAGAACTTCTGTAACGCCCCAAGCAAGAACGTCCGCAATCGGCCCTTTGCCTGATCCGCCCGGCTTAGAGTGTTTTTCTCGAACAGATGTATGAAAAAACCTTGCACGAGATCCTGCGCGTCCGCCGGCTTGTAACCGCGATGCCGCACGAAAGTATAAAGCGGTGGCCAGTAAGCCTCACTAAAAACGGCTAAAGCTTTCTGCGCCGATTGAGATGACTCCGATTCGAGGGCCTGCAATATAACTGTCCAGTGCGTCGTCTGGAACGACGCGCCTCCTTCTTGCAACGTTCCGGGAACCGATTTCGTGACGCCATCCAGTATGCGCCAACCAAGTGGTTCTCACCAGCACAAATCCGGGTCGAGCTGAAGCGCCGAGCCGACTGATTTGTTTGATTGGTCTTGCGGAGCAAGACCATTCAGCAGGCTTCGATAATACAAAGGAACGTGGGGCCCTCTAACGCTGGAGCCAGCACGTTAAGGCATCACTTGGCAACCAGGCGGCAACGATCCGCCGTTTCTGGCTATGAGCCACGGATTGACAGTCCGTTGGCAGCAACCCATCGAGAAACTGAATCGAGGTCTCGCCACGCCTGCCTGTAGTTACTTAATCTGTAGCGAAACTGGTAATGTTTCTCGGTTCTCGTGGGAAAGCGAAAATAGAATCATCTGATCTTAGATCACTTGATCGGCAAGGTGCGGACTTAAAATGCGTTGTTATGCTAGTGAGTAATATTTTGTCGCCTTGTCGTCGCCATTTTTCTCAATGGCCCGCCCCGCGCTCAGGATCGCTCTTCACGCGTTTTTGATTGCCGGATGACGAACGTCTCGGCCATGATCTTAGTTAATACTGAAATGCTCTAAATTTTTCCCATAGGTGGATAAAACAGTGGATAAAACATCTTGTCCGCGCCACTGCAAATCTCCGCACTCGCTGCTCGATAAAAAAAGTGGCACTTCCTACATCGAGATAAGGATTTACGTGCGACTAAACTTGCGACCTCGCCACAGACCTGCGACCTTCAATACAAGAATAACGAAGAGGAGAGCAATGAGCAAAGAATCCGCAGACGCCGCACTCGGCAAGTTCGCTGAGGCCGTCAACACAGGTAAATTCGACGTATTCGACCAAGTCGTCGCTTCTAACTGCGTCGACCACGATCCCGCCGACGGACAGGTCCCCGGCCCCGCCGGCTATCGAATGTTCTTCTCTGGAATGCGCACGGCCTTCCCC
>JBKPBJ010000094.1:0-3610 GCA_046726875.1 Verrucomicrobiota bacterium | reverse complement strand
GACTAAGTCTTCGGCTTTTACTGCGAGCGCGTCACGCCAGGTGCCGACGTTATGCGGCAGAATCACGAGCGCGCCGCTCGTTAGGCCGGTCACGCGCGCGCCTAAATCAACAACGACGCCCGCGCCTTCGAATCCCGGCGTCGCCGGTAGCGCTGGACGCACCGGATATTTTCCTTCGATCTGATTTAAGTCTGCCGGATTGACCGGCGCAGCGCGCATTTTCACCACCGCTTCGTCTGCAGCTGGTGTCGGCCATGGACGCGTCTCGACACGCAGGACATCCGCCGGATTTCCGTGCTTTTCGTAAACGGCTGCGTTTATAGTTTTGTTCGTCATGGCATCGCCCCAGGATCCTGATGCTTCCGCAACAAAACTGCAAACTCGCACAGTTGAGAATCGAACGGGGTCTTCGATGTCGCGAAGCGGTGCGCGTGTCGCACTGCTCGGGCTTGTGACAAATGTGGTGCTTGCGTCCGTTAAGATCGTGGCCGGCGTTGTTGGTCACGCTTACGTGTTGATCGCCGACGGAATGGAGTCCGCGCTCGATGTGGCGGGCTCGATAGTCATTTGGGGCGGATTAACCGTAGCGGCACGACCTCCAGACAGAACCCACCCATACGGCCACGGCAAGGCTGAGCCGATTGCTGCGCTGGTTGTTGCGATCTGCGTGCTAGCAGCCGCGATTGGCCTCGCGATCGAAAGCGTCCGTGAAATTCTGACGCCGCATCACGGGCCGGCGCCATTCACGCTCGTCATTCTTGTGGTGGTGATTGTAATCAAGGAGTTTCTGTTCCGGTTCGTTAATCGCATCGGCCAAGACCTCGAGAGCACTGCTGTGCAAACAGATGCCTGGCATCATCGCAGCGATGCGCTCACTTCTGCAGCTGCGTTCATTGGCATTTCGGTTGCGCTGATTGGTGGCGAGCGGTGGCAGAGCGCCGACGATTGGGCAGCGCTGTTCGCTTGTGCGGTGATTGCCGCAAACGGTGTTCGTTTGGCGCTGCCGGCGTTCCAGGAAATCATGGACACCGCTCCTGGTGGCAAAATTGTCAGATCGATTCTCGCCGTCGCCAGCTCAGTCCCCGGTGTTGTCGAGGTGGAGAAATGCCACGCGCGCAAGATGGGTTTGGATTATTACGTCGATCTTCACGTCGGCGTCGACGGAAACATTTCCGTCCACGAAGGCCATGAGATCGCACATCGCGTAAAGTCGGCAATCCAGCAAAGCGACGCGCGGGTGGCAGACGTGCTCGTGCACATTGAACCCGCTGCGTAAGCGGGAGTCAGTAGGAACTTCTCATTAACACCGCTGCTTTAGCGCGGTGGCACACATGCAAATCAGGCAACAGTCGTTTTAACGGCTTATACCCTTACAACTCAGCTGCGAAAAAGCCGTTAAAAACGGCTAGACGCTCATCCGCATCGACTCACCGGCCTGAAGGCCGGTGTTAATAAAATGAAAGTTTGGGAAACGGCTACAGTTCGATCCTCGGGACAATTTCCACCAGCGCATCCGCTAAAGTCTTCCGTGCGCGTGCAATTCTTCTCGTGAATTGAACCAACCGCGTGACGCGGTTCGGATGGGCAAGAAAAAACATTGCCAGCGCTGCCAAGGGAGTTCGCTGCCGCTCCATGTCGAACAAGACCTGCGGTGGAGCCGGGAACGGTTTCCTCGGCGTATCAGTAATGACGCGCAGCGCCAGCAGCGGAATGGCCTGGGTCGCGCACGCTCGTGCAATGAATTCTGTTTCCATATCGACCGCAGAGGCTCCCGATTCGCGTGCGATTCTCTCTCGCTCTTCGACCGAATGGATCAGCGCAGGCACCGTCAACATGTTGGCCGCATGAATTGGGACGTTTGAAAGCGAAGACTGCGCGTCTTGCAGGTCCACTGTCGAAAAATTCTTCGCCAGTAAAACATCATTCACCTGCAGTTCATGGTTGAGCGACCCTGCAAATCCGGCGCTGACCAAAAAGTCGAATTGCTGATTTTCAAGAAACTTTCCGATGCGTTCCTTGCACATTTTTTCACCGACACCGGTGTGAAGCACTTCAATCGTCCGACCGTCGATCGTGCCGCGAACGATGCTGATGCCATTTCGATCAGCGCGAGATCTCTGTCCGAGCCGGCGCAGGAATTCCGAGCTTTCCGCCGGCAGAGCAAACGTAACGGCGATCACCTTTGGAAGGAGCGGCGGTCTCCAGTCCGCCGCAAATTTCTGAGCTTGAGTTTGGCTATCGCATCCGCAGCAACAAGGGCAACGTGCATCACGGGAAGACCGTGGCAGAGTGAAGAGAACAGACGGCGGACTGGAGACCGCCGCTCCTTGGCGAAAACGTTCTCATTCATTTTCGCGTTTCTGGTGATTTTTCGACGATGTGTACGACGAAGCTCTTCTTCTCGGCCGTCGCCGTGGTCGTTGCTGTAGCCGGGGTCGGCCTGTCCGCCGTAGCCTCGGCGAAGGCGGATGACCCCCGGGTTCGACCCCCAATGGAGGCGGCCGCCGCGCGAAAGTCCGATTGCCGATTCGCCGGGACATCGACAAGGATGCTGAGGCGGCCACCATCGGGAACGCCTTTCGTAGCGGACCCACCAAATCGAGAAACGATTCCGACTACTTCGTCTGCGAAGGCATCAAGTTTCCCGGTTTCGGCTGGGATTGTGATTTCGCTTACGCCCAAGGCATTTGGCGCCGGCGTGAGCGTCGCTGCACGTTCGATCGATTTCGCGATCTGCTCCCGCATTTGAGCCTCGAGCAGCGGGCGGTTCGGATTCTTGCTTTCGTGTCTGAAGATGAACCAAAGGCCAATGCCGACGTTTACAAACATGAGAACCATGAACGCGACGCCTATGCGGATTGCCATTTTGCGGCCCTGCTCTGAAACGTCGGGTTGCGCCGGTAATACAATCTCTCGAGAATCACCGTGCATTCCGGCATGAATCTGTCGCGCCACCGCGAATTCGCGTTGCAATTGCTTGTCCGACATTAATTGCTCTTCCAAAGCAGCGCGTTCCGACGCGGGCAGCCTTCCTTCGAGATAATCAAAAAGCTTGTCCGGATTCATTTCGACGACTGGGAAAGCGTGCCGCGAGAAGCGGTGGCATTCAATTAGGAAAGATCGACGGCGTTGCAACCAGCCGGGTCCATCGGCTGCGATTTCCTGTTTGGATTTGACTGCATCGCCTAAGTAAAACACATTCTTGCCATATGGGTCATACATTGACGATTCGTTTGCCAAAAAATCTGGCGACGTGGATCGAGGATACTTCAGCGCGCACCGGAATCTCGCAAGGCGAGCTTGTCCGGCAACACCTGGAGCGCGCGAGATCCCGGGATAGTTCATCGAAAAAATTCATGCGCCTTGCCGGGAGAATTCGGAGCGGCCCGCCCGATCTATCTACGCGCAAGGGGTTCTCGAAGAAGTGAAAGGCATCGCGGATACCGGGCTTCTGGTTGCGTTTGCCAGTAGCCGGGACATGCATCACGAATGGGCCGTGAGCGTGGCCGAGCAGGTCACGGAGCCGTTGCTCACCTGTGAAGCTGTGCTAGCGGAAACGGCCTTTCATCTTCAAGATGTCGCACTGGTGCTGGAAATGATCGCTGACGGC
>JBKPBJ010000093.1:0-1087 GCA_046726875.1 Verrucomicrobiota bacterium | reverse complement strand
GTGCAATCGCTGGGTTATCCGTGGCGCCGCATCGCCGGAATGAAACTGATGCACAGCAAGTTCATTCTGCGCGATGGACAAACCGTCTGGACCGGCTCGGCCAACATGACTGATGACGCCTTCACGTTAATGGAAAACAACATTGTCGAAATCGACTCGCAGGCTTTAGCCAATTACTACGCTGAAGATTTCGAACAGCTCTGGGAGAAACAAAACTTCGAGAACACGGGCGAGATCCACACACAGCCCGTGCCCGTGAGCTTTGCTGGTCAACCGGCTGCGGTGCGTGTCATGTTGTCTCCAGGCTGCGGTTTGGAAATCGATTCGGAGATCGCCAGGCGTGTGCGAGCAGCGCAGCGCCGCGTTCAGATCTGCAGCTTGCTGATCAACTCCGGCACGCTGATCGGCGAACTGGGCAATTTGATGCGTAACGGGCGCGTCGCCGTGGACGGCATCTACGATCGCACGCAAATGGAAGAGGTTTACGTGCAGTGGCAGGAAGTGCCGCAAAACCGATGGAAAATCGGCGCGCTCAAAGAGATCATCGCTCGCGCAGGTCTGATTGGGAAAAGCTCAACACCCTTCACGGCGCCTGGGCGCCACAATTACATGCACAACAAAGTGCTTGTGATCGACGATACTGTGATCACCGGTTCTTATAATTTTTCGCGGAGCGCGCAATTGAATGCCGAGAACATTCTCTTCATTGATAGCGCGCCGCTCGCGGACACCTACAGCGCGTACATCGATCATCTGAAATCCAAATACGCGGCGTAATCCGGGCAAGCCCTCTCTTATTATATGGGCGAGCTCGCGATCGTGCGGGCCCGCGAAAAAGCGGAGAAGACGCTCGGAGCGAAATTCAACATCCGTGCGTTCCACGATGCCGTGCTCGAGCTCGGCTCAGTACCGCTGCCCGTTGTCACCGCGCGGATCGACCGCTTCATCGCCGAAGGCGGTAAAGGCCCATACCCAGATATGGAGTGAGTCGGTCTCGGATGTTTATTTGATTTACTGCAACGGAGTTCGCTTGCGAATGGAGCGAATGGGATCAGCGACATAGAAGGTAAAGTCGCGAGGGTAGCGG
>JBKPBJ010000092.1:0-24090 GCA_046726875.1 Verrucomicrobiota bacterium | reverse complement strand
TCGCCGAAGATGTAGATGATGAGCGTATTGTCAGCGAGACCCATGTCCTCGATCGCTTTCACCACGCGACCGACGGCGTTGTCCGTGTTTTCCTGGTAACCGGCATAAACTTCCATCTGTCGCGCATACACCTTCTTCACGTCTGAGGGCACGCTGTCCCACGCGGGGAACGCAGGATCGCGCGGGGTAAGTTTCGCGTTTGCAGGGATCACGCCGAGTTGCTTCTGATGCGCGAATGTTTCCTCGCGTAGTTTGTCCCAACCCTGATCGAATTTGCCTTTGTATTTGTCGCTCCACTGTTTCGGCACTTGATGCGGCGCATGCGTTGCGCCGGTGGAGAAATAAAGAAAGAACGGTTTGTCCGGCGCTTGCGCTTTTTGATCGCGAATCCATTTAATCGAGTGTTCGACCATCGCGTCATTGAAATAGAAATTCTTCTCCGTCGGCACGCCGGTGATCGTGTTGTTCTCGGTCAGAACCGGATCGAACTGGCTGGTTTCGCCGCCCAGAAATCCCCAGAAATAATCGAAACCGAGCGCGTTCGGCCACCGATCAAATGGCCCCGCCGGTCCCTGCTGTGCGTCCGCAGTAAGATGCCATTTGCCTATTGCAGCGGTGTTATAACCGTTGAGCTGAAGGGTCTTAGCGATTGAAGCGGCGCTCGTCGGCCAATTCGTGCTGTAGCCCGGCCAACCACCGGCTAATTCACAGATCGAACCGAATCCCACAGCGTGATGATTCCGTCCCGACAACAACGCTGCGCGCGTCGGCGAACAAAGTGCTGTCACATGAAACCGATTGTAACGCAGTCCTTCCGCCGCAAGTTTGTCGAACGTCGGAGTAGCAACGGGTCCGCCGAATGTGGATGGATTTCCAAAACCGGCGTCGTCAATCAACACGAGCAAAATGTTCGGCGCACCGGTTGGCGCCTTCACTGGTTGGGTAAACGACGCGACAGATCCTTCGACCGTTCGTTTTGTTACGCCTTCAAATGGCTGCGGCGGACGCGGTAGAACAGTTCGATCCCATTCCCTATCTGAAGCCGCGACTGATGTTGATCGAGCTGTGACCGCAAGTGCGATCGCACTGAAGAAGATAATTGGTTTGCACATTCCTGATTTCCCTTCCAGAAGTCGCGAGGCTATACGAGGCGTTTTTAAAGCACACGTAAAAACCGCGTTACTAATCACAAAATTCTGGAGGATGTCGCGGCTGTATTCTGCTGAGCGCGCTGACGAAGAGCGGAACGCCCTCTCTAGTCGTGCATCTGGACTACAGCGCCGGAGTCATCCAACACACGGATGATTGCCCGCTGCGACCGGAAGTGAGAGCGATACTTTGCGTACGCGATCGCGTTGCGGACTGCGTCGGGCCCTGCATACCAGATCGGACCGTATCGAAACAGCTCGCTGACTAGGTCAAAACCATCTCTGTCCTTGCGCGGACGGACCTCGTAAACGTCGTGGCCGGCCGTCAACCCAAAGCTGCTCTGTTCGGGACACATGGCTTCCATACGTGTTGTCTTTCGCTTTATCTTTCAAACGAATTTGCAGCGTTAAAAGAGACAATTCTGTTACTTTTTCCAGCCGGGAGCCGCAGTCGCGGTTGATGCTTCCCGACCTCTTTTTAGGCCGAAACGTCGGCGGCTTTGCCGGCGAAATGCAGATGTTCGAGAATCTCGCTGCGGAAACGGAGAAACGAATCGCTCGTGCGATCACGTGGTCGCGCGAGGTCGATATCAATCTCGCGATCGATTCGTCCGGGCGACTGGGTCATGATCAGGATGCGATCGCTCATGTAGATCGCTTCATCAATGTCGTGAGTGACGAGCAACATCGTGGTGCGGCGATTTTCCCACAGACGCAGCACTTCGTCCTGCATGCGCATCCGCGTGAAGGCGTCGAGTGCCCCGAGGGGTTCATCGAGCAGGAGAACCTTGGGGTGATTGATGAGTGCGCGCGCAAGGGCAACGCGCTGAGCCATGCCTCCGGAAAGATGATGTGGATACGAATTGGCAAACGCTTCGAGTCCGACCAACCGCATGAATTCGTCCACTTCATTTCGTTTTTCGTGCAACACGCCGCAGGCAACGAGGCCAACCTCGATGTTGCGACGAACAGTCAACCACGGAAACAGATTTGGATCTTGAAAAACAAGACCGCGCTCCGCGCTCGGTCCGAGAATTTTTTGGTTATCGACAAGCAGTTCACCCGAATCCGGAGAATCCAAACCGGCGATGAGTCGAAGCAACGTCGACTTTCCGCAACCGCTCGGGCCAACTAACGAGACAAGCTCCCCTGCGGCCATGGAAAACGAAATGCCACCCAAAGCGAGTCGGCTTGTGCCCGGCGCATCCGGCACAGGAAAACTTTTGCAAAGTTCGTGAACGCGAAGGGCTGAGGCGCTCGCGACATTCGTCATTACCACTTAATTATCCCCTTCTGCCAAACGAGAACTCGATCACGCAGTTTAAAAAGCAAAGTCATAACGGTCGAAAAGAAGGCCGCCATGATGATGAGGGCGGCGAAGACTTTGCCGTATTCGGCCCAGCCCTGGGCCCAACTGACATACCAACCGAGACCAGATTTAACTCCTACAGATTCCGCCACCACCAGAGTTAGAAAAGATGCACCGAGCCCCATGAACAAGCCGATGAAAATATTCGGAACGGCGGCTGGAATCGCCACTCGAAAGATTAGATACGCCGGGCCGGCGCCGAGCGTTCGGGCGACATCAAGGTAGGATGCGCGAGTATTGGAGATGCCAGAGGCAGTCAACATTGTGACCGGGAACCACACGGCGAGCGCGATCAATCCCACCGCAGAAACCATTGTCGAAGGGGCAACGACCATGGCCAAAGGAATCCACGCCGTTGCAGGAATGGGCCCTACAACTTTAAGCAGCGGCATGCCCCAATAGCGCACTGAAGTGGACCAGCCGATGCAGACGCCGCTAACAAGTCCCACAATTATACCAACCGCATAGCCGCTCAGGAGTAAGACCAGCGAGTGCCATGTGCTATCGAGCAAAAGCCCGCGATCGCTAATCAAACTGCGCAACACCGCGGCAGGTCCGGGAAAGTACGGCAGCGGTAGCAAGTGCAAGCCAGCCGTCGTCACGTCCCAGACACCGAGTAACAGGATCGCCGCCGTAAAAATTGGCCACATGTGGCGCATCCATTGGCGCAGTGCCGGCCAGAAACGTTGCGCAATTGCCAGGACGATTGAGACACCGACGATTTCCCAAAAGAGCAACACGTAAGAGTGTGTCTCGAGCGGCGGGGCGTTTCTGGAAATCAGGAAATGAATTCCGAACGTAATTAAACTCGCCACCGGGACAGCGAGCTGCATTGGCCAGGGCAATGTCGATGGTTTGTCGGTTACCGCGGCATCCGCGTTCATTACTCGTTTCATTGATGTCATTCTGAGCGAAGCGAAGAATCTCGGATCATTTTCGGCCGCGTCCGCGCAGAAATAGACAGAGATGTTGGAAAGCCTGGCCTCATGCTTCCGCATTTCGTTGCAGCGCTCCGCTCAACATGACACCGGTTGTGGCGGTGGCCGGCCTCAACGGTCAACAGCCATGACACTTTTGCCGAGGCACGGCGCGTCAGGGTCAGCGAGATTCGGGGCATCCTGATCCGGTTGATCGAACATTTTTCTTCGGCAACACGAATCGCTCGTGTCTTTCTGGATCAACGCCGCGATCAGCCGGATATCTTCGTCGGGTGAGACTTGTGCCCGGGCAATTTTTTCCACCTCCAGAGTCTTGATCCATTCGTCCGTCACGCCGGGAAGATGCATGAAAGCGCGCTTGGCCAGCGCGTCGGTGTCGGTTTCGGGCGAAAGCATTTTCGCAGTTTTCATTTCACGGCCGGCAGTATGCACTGACTCCTCAGCCAGCTGAACACTTGGTATGTAGCGCAAACGCGCGAGCGCGACGGTGTTTAGTTCTGGCGTTGAAGCGAGATATTTTTTTTCCACGGCCATGATCGCCGCAGCCTTTGGATTGGTCTCGACCCATTTGGCGCCTTTCAACAGCGCACGCGTTGCCCTGGCCGCCGTGTCGGGATTGGCATCCACCCATTTGCCGTTCGCGATGACCTCGCAGCAATACTCATCTTTGTAAGGCGCGTCCACTATCTGGTCGGCAATGTTTCTTACTTTACCTTCCGCAATCAGTAGACTCCCGATTGGTTCCGCGTTGGCGACTGCGTCCACTTCGCCTTTGTCGATCGCCAGACCTAATTCACCCGCCGGATAAACTTTCCATGTAATGTCTTTCCCGGCGTCGATGCCATGCACGCCGAACACACGATTTGCGAAAACGAAAGGAGGCGTGCCCATTCCCGGCACACCAATTCGTTTTCCTTTGAGATCCTGAATCGTGTGAATATTCGTTTTCACGCCCGCTTGAACCCGCAGACATCCGCGGTGGATTCCCGCCAGGAATCTTACATCCAAACCCTGTTCGATCGGCTTGAGAAAGTACATCACCAGATGATGAGTGATGTCGTAGCTGCCGAGCGCCAGTGCATCCTTATAAGTTGACCAGTTGCACTTCACCAGTTCAGGCTCGAGTCCTTCCTCCTTAAAAAAGCCTTTCTCGTAGGCGGCGTAGATCGGAGCTTCACAAGTTAAGCCGATATAACCGACGCGAACTTTGTTTGAGTTCCGAACGGTAGAAGAAGCCTTTTTGTTACAGCCTGCCAACAACAGCACGCTTAGCGAAACAGCGACGATGGATCGCTGTAGCCACGGCCCTCTGGGCCGTCCTCCGGCGTGGTGATTCTTGCGACAGACCGGCCACATGTCCGCACACTGGACCGATGTGTCCTGCGGCGAACCAGTGGCTACAACCTTTACGATGTAGCTTCTCGAAGTCATTTTCACCTGTCAAAGGTTTTACAAATAGGCCAATAAGTTTTGCCTATAAAACCAAAGTTTTGATCCTCAATCAAGCCCGAACGCTTTCGGGGTCAAGCTCCTTCATTGCATTTGGCAAGCGCGCCGGACAATATTCTTCTCGCATGTCAGAGCCCTTGGACATTCGCCATCTGCGGTATTTTCTCGCGGTCGCCGAGGCGGGGAGCTTTAGCCGCGCGGCTGACCGGCTTGGAATTTCGCAACCTAGTGTATCGCAGCAAATGCGGGACTTGGAAGCGGCTCTTCGCGTGCCTCTGTTCCAGCGGCGCGGGAAACGGATCTTACTCACTCCAAGAGGTTTGATTTTTCAGGAGCACGCCCGGGCGCTTCTTCACCAGTTGGAGAATTTTCTTCAGGAACTGAACAGCGAACCCGGAGAACTACGCGGCACATTGCGCTTGGGTGTTATTCCGGTGCTGAATGTGCCGCTCGTGCCGCAGCTTCTCGGCGCATTTGTCGCCGATCATCCGGCGATCAGCGTCACGGTCGAGGAAATCTCTTCCACTGAGATCGAGACGGCCGTGGAAGAAGGTCGCATGGACGTTGGCCTGGGTTTTCTGACCCGGCACTCTCCAAATTTGCGCTACGAGCGTCTTTGCACGGATGAATTCGCATTGATCGTGGCGGAGAACCATCGGTGGGCGAACCGGCGCGTACTTGATTTTTCAAAGTTGCACCAGCAACGGCTGCTTCAATTGCCCGACAGCTTTGTGATGCGCAGAATGTCGGACGAAATTTGTCGCAAGCATCAGGTGCGTCCCCATGTGGTTGCGGAGATCAACGCTATTGAGACCCTGCTTCGCTCCCTCGGTCCATCGCAAGCCGCCGCTTTGATGCCTCCGATCGCACTGCGCGGCCGGGAGAATCTGAAATTAAAAGCTGTCCGTCTGCGGGATAAAAACCTCGGCGTGGATATTGGTCTGTTGCGACTGCGCGATTCGGCAGCAAATACTGCAGTCGCTGCATTCACAAGCCTCGCCAAAGCGACCGTTCCGCAAATCATCAAACGCCAAACTAAACGGCCGAACTCTCAGCGCGAATCCGGGCGGCGCAGATAAAGCGCCCTCCCGCCCATGTCGATCACAGCGAAATTGGTTGAAAGGTAATCCTGGCCCAGAACACCGGCGTTTGATTCCCCTGCCGATTTCGAGAGCAGGATGTCGCCGGATACATGCGCCACGACCACCTCCGCATTTGCCAATTTGAAATTGCCGATCGCCAGCTCCTTCACGCCGGTGCGATTCACTCCTTCCACCAAGTTGCCAGCGCCGCCCGCGCCGTAGCCGGCAAGCGCAGTCACGCCGGTTCCAGATTTCACCGCGACTTGCGTGTCGATTAGCGTATTGGCCGAGCCGGTGTCCACGAGAAACCGGGTCGTGTGTCCGTTCAGCGCGCCTTCAACATCAAAGTGGGCATTCGCATTGAGTCGCATCGGGATTCTGGTAAAACCGCGACCAGCCAGGAAATTCGCCAGACTCTGGCTTACCCCAGAGCTTGCGCCGTTCGGATTTATGTAAAGCATCTGCCGCGTACAATCGATGATCATTCCAAACTTGACCATCTCGCGTGCGCCGAGCACACCATTGAGGTGGGCCATCGCTTTTGAATCGGAAATGTGCGATCCGGTTGCGGCAGCGTTGCGCTCCGGATTCATACCGGACAAATCTACGATTGCCACGGGCACATTGGTTACCACGCAATTTCCCATGGCGATGCTTTTCACTTTGCTGGCGCCGTAACGTTCCCAACTGCGGCCAAACAAACCGCCGACACTGGAGTCGCTCTTTTCCACAGTGAGACCGAATGAATTCACGCTATTGCGGTCGATGAGCGTATTGGGCGATCCGGTATCGATCATCAGCGCGCCGTGCCGATTATTTATGGAAACCCGAACGAACAGATGATTGCCGTAACGTCGCTCCAGCTTCGCACCGGCAAGTCCTTGACTGGCAAGCGCACCAGCGAGCGTGCCACTCGCTTGCTGACCGTCTGCGCAAAATGGGATCACTGTTGCGATCAAAATGATCGGGACCAACAGCTTCTTCATAAAACGGTTCTAGAAAAATGCGTTCGCTCAGTCGAGTCCTGGATCGGCATTCAACCGCTTCAACGATTTTCGGTCGCGTACTTTTCAGCGCCGAGAAAATGCAGCGAAACATATGGCTCATCGCCAATGACCCAGCTGTCGTGCGGCACCGCCGGGACGTAAAAGAGATCGCCAGCTTTCAGTTCGATCACGCGTCCATCATCGAACGCGACTGTCGCGGTTCCCGAGAGGACGAGCCCCACATGTTCAACGGGACAACGCGTTGCGCCAACGCTGGGGCCAACGTGCTCGCTCCATTTCCATCCGGGCTCGTACGTCGCGCGACCGATTGTCATGCCACCGACATGCACCAATTCGAATTTCCCTTTCTGCATCACGCGCACTTCGTCCGGCGTGTCGAACGATTTCAGAATGACTGCTCGTTGCTCGCTGTTCATCCGCTACTCAACATCAAAAACCCGCTCGTAAAATCAAAAGCAATTTTCCACATTTCATTGCCATCAGTTATGAATTGGGAAGAGCGCTTCGAGACCAGGCGATTTGGTGTTGGAAAGCCAAAGGCAGCCCGTAAATCGCGGGTAGTTGTCGGGATCAGATTGCCAGCGGTAAGTGGCGTCATATTCCTTCTCGGCAAAATGAAACTGCATTCTTAACACCGGAATACGATCAGTGCCTGCCACGGTATCGAATCGAGCAGCGCATTTGTCAGTCTTACCTTCGACGGTTCGGATCACTTGTAGAACTCCTCCTTCATCCCGAAGCGTTACGTGTCCATTGTAGGTTAAGGTCGAATCAGCCTTGCGCCCGATGAGGTCATACTCTCCAGCCATGTAGCTACGAAGGAACGCTTCATCCAGTGGTTTCTGGTCAGTTTCACCAGAGCGTGCTGAAACAGCGACTAACAAGATTGCCCAGATTGCGAGATACGCTTTCATCATGTGTAACTAGCGGAGGTATGGATTATGCAAAAAACCTTTTCCAGGGCTGCTATGCGAAGCGCATCAATAGCACGAGCGAGATCACGGCTAACACGATCCCGATCACCTCAAAATAGTTTAGTGATTCCCGAAACAACATCACGCCCATCGCGGTCAGCAACAGCACCAGAGAGACAGAGTAAAGGACGCTGATAGTAGCTAGCTTAAGGTGTTTCATTACGAACACCCAGCCGAAGGCGGTGGAGGCGTAGAGAACAAACCCAAGGTAAAACGAACTCGCCCGCATCGGTTGCTCGCGTGCGCTGGCGAGCTTAAGGAAGTAGTCACCCAATACACCGACCACGCTGAAAGCAATCGTGATGATCACAGCGAGCGTCTTTGTTCCCATTGTCGGTTTGTTTATGCTTTAAATTGAACCTCGCGCACGCATGCCCCATGATTTCTGTCCGCCACTTACCAACTCGCGGTATTCAAGCCAAAACGCGGCGACGTTTCTTAAACCAGAACTCCGAAGGACCTCAAGATCCTCAGCAAGGGTGAGTGGTTGATCACGTTCGTTCTTTTCGAGGTCAGCCAGGAATCGGCGCGTCGATGCTAAATCGGCGAATCGACTGTCCGAGCCACCCGCGCGTGCAACAATTCCCAGGACACGGAGTTCCTGTAAACGGCTCTCTAATTCCGGGGAATCGGCCACAATCAGGTCGGCGTTCACGAACCAACCGCCCGGCAAAAGAAGCTCAACCACCTGTCGTAGCACCTTCTTCTTGTCGGGGCGACTAAGGTGGTGAAGCGCGTACGCGGAAAACACGAGATCAATCGCGCCAACACCAGGAACCAGCTGTTGTAAGTTTCGAAAATCGCCGATGACGAATTCGATTCGCGAGGCTAAGGATTTTAAGCGCTCTTTCGCCAACTCAACCATCGCCTGAGCGCCATCGATGCCGAGGACGCGGCTGTTCGGAAAGTGATTGAGAAAGCGCTCGGTGAAGTAACCAGTGCCGATTCCTAAGTCGATCACTCTAAGAGCTGCTGTCTTGGGAAACGGCAATACCTCAAGAGCGATTTGAACCATCTTTGATCGATTCGGGTGCATCAACTCCATATCGGTATCGTACGATTGGACCCGCTGCGATACGTCGTAAGCCGCAATGCTTTGTTCAGTCATATTGCCAGTCTCCTTTAGCGGCATCTGCGTTAGGCTCTTGCTGAATACCAGTTCAACACTCGTAGAGCGCGCAGCGTGTTCCACCGGCTCGGCTGACCTTCGCGCTCGCCGGTCTCGACCGGCATCACCCCGGGATACCGAGTCTCGAGTGGCCAGCGACCGTCGCCGTCGCACTTGGACTCGACCAGCTCGATCGCCTCGGCGATCCGGTCGTCGGGCGCGACGTCAGCTCGGCTCAGGTACTCGAGTGCGCGCAGCACGTCGTAGTGCCACCAAGTCGGGAAGGCCAAACGGGTCAACGCTGCACCGGACTTACGGCAAGCGGAAACGACCTCGCCCGTCGATCGCCGGCGAAAGAGGCGGCGTTCGAGGAGGTACTCCTGTCCGCGGACACGGCTCGCGGTTATTTGAGAGCTGCTCCCGAACCGTAGTTCGTACTCGAGCAGGGCCTCGAGCACGCAGATCGTGGTGTTGAACGACGAGCGCGTCGAGCCCTTCGCCGCCTCGCAGTTCCAGCCGCCGTCGGGCAGTTGCTCGGCGAGTAACCTGTCGACGATGCCCCGGACGTCCTGGCCGAAGTACGCGCCGACCGTGGCCACCTGTCCATTGATACACGGCTCAATCTCACCGGCGAAGAACGGATTGTCATCACACTCCTGCGGGGCGCAACCTTTCCAAGTCACGCAGTCACGGACGAGCCCCACCGCGCGACGCGCCTGGTCGCTCGCGGGATCGAGGCCCATTTCGCGCAGCAGCATCAGGACGTGCATTGTGGAATTCCATCCGCGATTCCACGCTGCGCCGCCCCACCGGCCGTCAGTTCCTTGAAGAACGAGCAGCTGCGCAGCGACGCCCTCGGTAGCGACGCGCGCGCGCTCGGCCGCGACCTCCTCCGCGGGCGCACGGATCAGGTTCCGCATCACCTGCCACCGGATCGAAGGGTCAGAATCAAGCAGCCACTGTATGACCGATGTGTTTCCCTTCGGGACTGGCCGTTTCGCTGGATTGGTCGTCATCTGACGGTTCTCCCTAATATGGTTAAAAGACGCTGTTTGTGCCCTAACGAGTTGTTACTAGTTACTTTATGCCAATGGTGTGTATGTGCGTTGTTGCGCCGGGTAGGCTCACACTCCGGATAACGCCTGGCGGCCTGAGGTTGCCCCCTACAGCGAGATTTCCATTCCTTCGCGAGCAAGCACCACGTTGGGGAACCGTTCGCGACATAAATTTTCGATGCGCTGAAGAAAATCGTCGTCGTGTTCGGGGTCGTGATGCGTGAGGGCCAGGCGCTTCACCCCGGCCATTTCCGCAACTTGCATGGCTTGATCGAAGCTGCTGTGTCCCCAGCCGCGCCGTTCCTGGAGTTCCTCGGCCGTATATTGCGCGTCATGGACCAATAAGTCCGCGCCTCGCGCTAACTCCACCAGCCGCTGATCAATGTGCTCGCCATGCTCGACATCTGTGCAAACGACAAGCACTTTGCCGTTTCGTTCGATCCGAAAACTATACGCGCCACCGGGGTGGTTGTGCCTTTGAGCGCTGACCACGGTGTCCACATTGTTAATCCCGGTGATGTGCGTGCTGGCATCAGCGATTTGCAGGAACTCGAAAGTGGCGCCCATGCGATCCAATTGCACCGGAAAATATTCCTCCTGCATTTGGACTTCGAAAATTTCCCGTAAATCAGTGACTGTCTGGTCTCGGCCGAGCGTCAGGAGCGTGATTTTCTGACCAGGGTCATAAGCTTGGGCAAAAAACGGAAAACCTTGGATGTGGTCCCAGTGAAAGTGCGTGAACGCGATGACGATTCTGTCTTGCTTGTGGCCGATGGCGCGGAGGTCTCTGCCCAGATTTCGCAGTCCCGTGCCCGCGTCAATGATGGCGATGCGGTTTATATCTGTGAACGTGATTTGCAGACAGGTGGTGTTGCCGCCGAATTGCTGAAAACTTGCATCGCAGATGGGGATGGATCCCCGGGTCCCGTAAAACTTCAGCCTCATCGAATGCTCCTTGGTGAAGGTAATCCGCCGCCTCGCGAACGAGAATCGAGCAGATCGGGAATCTGCGAGATGGACGGGATAGCCCGCGAGGGCGAATGAGCTGGGAAGATCATGAGTCAAAGAGATAAGCCACGAAAGGCGATGGCGCGATTTGTTTTCGTTTCAGCCTTCATAATTCATCCTGCTCTATTTCGCCGATACCGGCCGAAAACGAGTTCCGGAATGGAGCTGAGCACAATCGCACCAATAATTGTTATGTTACCAATCCATTTCCACCCGGACGGTCCAAACGGTAGCAGCCCGATACCATATCCCAGGGAAGCAACAGCCCCGACAATAAAAAACGGGCCCGTGAAGTAACAGTGAATGCGGCCGCATCGGGAGGCATTCAGCAAACACACTGTGCCCATAAACCCGAGTGACAACGTCCACAAAACCGTTTTCAAGCCAGGCAATACAAAGAAACCGAGCGCAAACGCGAACGACGGAAGACACCAGAAAAGGAACATTTTCGTCCCGCTGTACAACACGTCGCGCTGCTGTGGGCTGCAGGCACTGGGCAAGTCTCTCATGGTTGCGAGAGTTTAGCCGAAGTGGGCACCCTGATCTCGACCACATCGCCATTCTGCAAACCGAAATGATCTTTCAGATTGACGTCAGCGACAATCTCGACGACCCAAGGATCCCGTCGATCCCTTGCAGCAGTCGTCGGGGTCCACAAGAACGCCGTTCGGCAATCGAGACTCACTAGTTCGCAGGGAAGCAGCAGTATGTCGCGCTCGCCGCCGTACTCCTCTCGGCCGAACCAAATTCTGTGAGCTTCGTATCGCGCGTCGAACCAATCAAACACGTGATCGAGTGCGATGTTCAGTGAGCCCGGGAACACAGGCATCCCTAGCTTCTCGCGGTAGGCGGCATTAAAGAGCTTTAACCAGTGAGAGGCTTCGCCGAAGCCAGCCTGAATCTTGCCCGCGAGAAGTTCACTCATGCTGCCTAACGATAAAGAGATGCTTGCAGGCAGCTATTTTGCAAAAGTCGCTGTGGTAGCCCACGGCAGGTTGTCGGGCAAGCTCGCTGAACTCATTTCGAATTGGGGCCAGCCTGCGCGCGAAAGCTTTCGGAGCTGGATTCATCGACTGGTTAGGCGGATTGGCGCATAAAGTACGCACGAGGCGGGCCGAAGTATATAAGACCGATGATGAAGTCATGAAATAGTAATCGGAGGTGCATAAACACCTCAACCCAACCAGAAATGATGTAGAAAGGCTTCAATGGGGCGGCTGCCGCGAATGCAAGAAGCGTGACAACAAAAATGGGACGGACACTCGGCCAAAACAAAAACAGCCCAACAAGCGCCGAAATAAATAAAACGATGGACGTGACGCCGAACGCTAACGCGACCCACTGGGGCAGGAACGACAGGTGATCCAAACACGCTATAGAGCTGCCCCACGATATTAACCGGAACGCGAATAGCGAGGAACGCGTTATAAAAGGAAGCAATCGTCTCAAATGCCAGATACGCGACCAGAATAAGCCGGAATGCGCGCTTGGACATAACAGGGAACTCGCCTAACGAGAAACAGATAAGCCACGGCAGAGTGTCGTGGTAAACACACTCAACGTATTTCGGAATGGGGCCAGCCTGGTCGCGAATGCTTTCGGAGTTGGCTTCATCGATCGGTTAGGCGCAGAGGAAGATAAACGCCACAACGCCTGTCCCCAAATCGTCAACAAATCTGTGCCATTGCACTCAAAACTCCCAACCGCCACCCCACAATGTGGGCGAGGCCAACTCGACAACATTTCCGGCTGGATCACGAAAATAGATCGAACGGCCGCCTTCTTCCCAATCCATTTCTAATTCGATCGGGATTCCAGCTTCACGCAATTGCTTCCGCCATGCATTGAGCTCCTCCGGCTTGGCAGCGAACGCGATGTGTCCAACGCCTGAGCTCCCGTGAGAAGGAACGTGTCTAGCCGGAACCCGACTTTTGCGAGGATCAAAAATCAGCAGAACCCCACCACCACATCGGAAGACCACAGCCAGGTCGCCCCGTCCGATAACTTCCAAACCCACAGCATCACGATAAAACCGCTCTGCCGCAGCAAGATCTTCCGCGTACAAGACCGTCTCGAAAATTTTGCTTGGTCGCATCGCGGGCATTTTACAGTATGCGCCTAACGACCAAGCTCAGCCGCGGAGCGCGCCGAAGGCGCCCGTCGGCTGCAGCGCCCGGTTACGGCTGCGCAGCTGAATACACACATGACAGCGATTCGCCGCGCGGAGTGATGAAATCGTGAAGGTGCCAGCACTCGTGTTCTCGCTTGCGCAGTATCAAGTGCACCGTGTGCCGTTCGGGCGGCTTCTTGGGGTCAAGCACGAACGGATATGACATGGCGACAACTGCCGTATCCGGCGACTCCGTTTCGACCGAGAAGCGAATCGGCTTGCTGATTTCTCCGTCCTGGGCTCCAAGCCAAGGGTCGTAATCGATATGCCCGACCTCTCCCTTCGAATATGCCCATTCCTTCTTGAGCAGCTCTCCGAACTCTGGCGTGGTTAACTGCAAGATAGGATCCGGTGCGTCGGCATAAAAGGAATAGTGCTCGGAGTAGAAGGCGCGCGCCCAATCTGCGGCCTTGGGGCAATCAGCGGCAGCTGGGCCCGCGGTGATTAGTGCTAATACGGCCAAGAGTAGTTTCATACGCACCCCTAATGAGAAAGAGCTTCTCTGATGGAAGTCGAGGTTCCACCCCTTCCTCCATCATATTATCTGAGCGACCGTTGGCGAGAGCGAGCGTGGCAAACTCTAGGAACTGTTTCATCAAATCAAATGTGCGCATCACGACGGCCAGCGGGTGGCTCGAGCGATTGGTAAGGGGCAAAGGGTGGAATAATCCCAACCATGGATCGACAGAAAAAGTGTGAGACGGTGCGTCTAATGAGGTTGGCGCTCCTGAAAACAGGATTCATGGCCGAAGCCATACTCTGACGCCCTGGAACAAAGACCTCGAATCCAGCACATGAGTCGAGACTGCACCGCTCACAGGATGGAGAATATGAAAGAAATCCATTCCGGGGAAGCAAAAAAATGACGCTGCTCTTTGCCTCTAACGAGAATTCGGTCCAATTTCTCCGCCTTCAAAGACCCATTTTTTGGACCTAATCCGGCTTGAGTTTGCGCTGGGGGAGAAGAAAATCGGGTTCACGATGGCGATTTCACCGGCTCGGCCCGAGGCAAACAAACCGAAATTGCTCGATCAGGTGCGGGATATGATGCGCCGTAAGCATTATTCGATTCGCACCGAGCAATCGTACGTCGATTGGATCCGACGTTTCATCCTGTTTCACGGCAAACGCCATCCCGCACAAATGGCAGAACCAGAGGTCACCGCATTTCTCACGCATCTGGCGCGCGACGGCGGCGTCGCGGCTTCGACGCAGAATCAAGCATTAGCCGCGTTGCTGTTCCTATACAAACAAGTGCTCAAGCAGGAGCTCGGCTGGCTGAAAATGTTGAGCGCGCCAAAAAACCGGCGCGTTTACCAGTAGTCCTAACACGGGAGGAAGTGCGGGAGCTTTTTCAGCAGTTGCACGGCACTGCGCGCCTCATGGCCGGTCTGCTTTATGGCAGTGGCCTTCGCCTGATGGAGTGTGTTCGGCTTCGTGTAAAAGACGTCGATTTCGGGTATGCACGGATCACGGTGCGTGACGCCGAGGGTGGAAAAGATCAGGTGACGATGGGCTGCGGTGAAGAATGCGGTTCGCGTGGCTGGCCTGACAAAACCAGCGACGTGTCACACCCTGTGACATTCGTTTGCGAAGCACTTGCTCGAGCGTGGCTACGACATCCGAACTGTGCAAGAGCTTCTCGGCCACAAAGACGGCAGCACGACCATGCTTACACCCATGTGCTCAACAAGCCCGGAATTGGAGTGCGAAGCTGGCTGGATTAAGGAGCGCAAGAAAACGCCGAACGCTCAACATCCAACGTCCAACGTTGAATGCGGCTACGCCGGTGCGCCGCCGAGGGCGCCGGGGAGGGGCGGGGCGACGTCGGGAGCCAGGACTTGCTTGGGCGGTTTGTCGGGTGCTGGTTTTTTACTGGGTGATCCCCCAACGGGAGGTGGCGGATTGATCAGGCGGCCGTGGTCGATGATCTCTTTGATTTGCGAGCCGTCCAAGGTCTCGTACTCGAGCAGGGCTTTTGCGATGGTCTCGAGTTTGTCGCGATTACTAAGGAGCGTGTGCTTGGCCAGTTGATAGGCGTCGTCGATGAGCTTGCGGACTTCCTGATCGATCTGCTCGGCGGTCGCTTCGCTGTAATCGCGCGCTCGAGAGATGTCGCGCCCGAGGAAAACATAGTCCTCGTGTTCGCCGTATTCCACCATGCCCATTTTCTCGCTCATGCCCCATTCGCAAACCATGCGGCGCGCAATAGCCGTGGCGCCTTTGATATCGCCGCGAGCGCCGTTGGTGATATCACCAAAGATAATTTCTTCGGCGACGCGGCCGCCCATGGCAACCGCGAGACTGGCGAGCAATTCTTTTTTGCGATTGGTGTATTTGTCTTCCTCCGGCAACCACATGGTTGAGCCAAGCGATGGTCCGCGCGGGATGATCGTGACTTTATGCAACGGCTCAGTGTGCGGGAGAAGCACGAGCAAAAGCGCGTGGCCTGCTTCGTGATACGCGGTGTTCTGTTTTTCTTTCTCGCTCAGCGCGAGGCTCCGGCGTTCTTTGCCCCAGCGAACTTTGTCGCGTGCTTCCTCCAACTCAGCGAGCGTGATTCCTTTTAATCCGCGACGCGCGGCGAGCAATGCCGCTTCGTTGATGACATTGGCCAACTCTGCGCCGGAATAACCGGGCGTGCCGCGAGCGATCACCGCGAGATCGACGCCCTCGGCCAGCTTCACTTTCTTGGCGTGCACGCGCAGGATTTCTTCGCGGCCTTTGACATCCGGCAAATTCACTGTGATCTGGCGATCGAAGCGGCCCGGTCGCAGCAATGCCGGATCGAGAACATCCGGCCGGTTCGTTGCTGCAATAATGATCACGCCTTCCTGCGTGTCGAACCCGTCCATCTCCACGAGCAGCGCATTTAATGTTTGCTCGCGCTCGTCGTGGCCGCCGCCGACGCCATGGCCGCGGTGACGGCCTACCGCGTCAATTTCATCGATGAAAATGATGCACGGCGCGGATTTCTTTCCTTGCTCAAACATGTCGCGGACGCGCGACGCGCCGACGCCGACGAACATCTCCACAAAATCTGAGCCGCTGATCGAAAAGAACGGCACGTCAGCTTCACCCGCGATGGCGCGCGCCAGCAGCGTCTTGCCAGTGCCAGGCGGGCCGACCATCAACACGCCCTTGGGAATACGGCCACCGAGTTTCTGAAATTTTTTCGGGTCACGCAGGAACTCGACTAGCTCCTGTACTTCGTCCTTGGCTTCCTCCACGCCCGCCACGTCGCGAAACGTGATCTTGTTTTTGTCACGGGCGAGCATCCGGGCCTTGGACTTACCGAAATTGAGCGCGCCCTTGCCAGCCATCCGAATCTGCTGGCGAAACAGGAAATAGAGCACCAAAAGGAAAAGCGCGATCGGCAGGAAACCCACCACCGTCTGCGCAAGCATGTTTGATTCTGTTTTGATGGCGGGCTGCATCCCGGCGTCAGCGAGCTTTTTCTGCAGATCATTTGTGAAATTCAAGTAAACGGTCGTGTGGAACGGCATAGGCTGCGAGGGCGCTGCGCCTGCGCCCTGCCGGATGTACGCGCCGCGCAGCGTCTGCGTTGGGCGGCCATCCTCGACGACCAACTGGAGAGGATAATTTTTGTCGTTAACGATCTGCTTGTTCTCAAGCAGCTCGAGAAAACGGTTATACGGCACGTCTTCAACCGGTTGCATCCCGCCCCGGTAAAAAAGCATCGCCATCGCGATCAGACTGAAAGCGATCACGATCAGAACGACGCCGCGCCAATTAAAATTCGGTTCGTTCCCGCGGTGTTTGTTCTCTCTTTGCGAGTTACGATCAAGTTGAGGCATAAACGAATTTACGTAGGGAAAAAATTATCATGAACGCCTTCGCAATGCAAAACGACGGGCCAAGCTGACGTACTATGGTTCGTGAATTGCCCGTGGCGTGGTTGGGTAACTGAAAAGCTTTGCATGAAGTGGGCGACTCGCCCTTGACGACGCGTGGCGTGCTTCGTCACTGCGGGCGCAGGCTGGGGGGTTTGGACATATTGTTAAACTGGATGTCGGTTAGTTTCCTTTCCCCTATCCGGCGTTCGAAAAAATGACTTGGCTTCAGATCTATGATCCGCTGCATAACGTCGCGTTGTCCACCGCGGTTGCTGCCCTGCCGATTGTCGTCTTGTTGAGTGCAATCGGTGTTTTCAAAGTTCGAATCCACTTCGCGGCCCTGCTTGGGCTCGCAATTGCGCTCACGGTCGCAATTTTTGTTTTTGGAATGCCGGCTAAAGCGGCGGCGGCGACGGCCGTTTACGGCGGGGCGTTCGGTTTGTTTCCCATCGGCTGGATCATTCTCAATCTGATCTTTCTGTATCAATTGACGGTTGACCGCGGAGTGTTTTCGCTGCTGCGCGACAGCCTTGCCGGAATTACGCCGGATACGCGAATCCAAGTCATCCTCGTTGCATTTTCATTCGGCGCGTTTTTTGAAAGGGGCGGCGGGATTTGGAACGCCTGTAGCCGTTACATCGGTGATTTTGATTCAACTCGGCTTCAGACCGCTGCAGGCCTGCGGCCTCTCACTGATCGCGAATACTGCCCCAGTCGCGTTTGGCGCGCTGGGAACACCAATCGTCGCCCTCAGTAAAGTCACGGGCATCGACGAGTTCGCTCTGTCGAAAATGGTCGGGCGCCAGCTTCCATTTTTCTCGCTGATCATTCCGTTTTGGATCGTTTGGGCGATGGCTGGCTTGCGCGACATGATTCAGATCTGGCCCCCCGCGCTTGTGGCTGGCGTCGCGTTTGCCGTTCCGCAATTTCTCGTCTCGAATTTCGTCGGCCCGATGCTCGTGGATATTGTCGGGTCGATTTCGTCCATCGTCGCGCTTGTTGCGTTGCTGAAATTCTGGAGACCGACGAAAAAGACAACAAATGCATTCGGACGCGGTACCGAAAAACTCGCGCTGCGGAGCGCGTGCACGCCATGGGTCATCCTCACCTTGATTTTGTTAGGCTGGGGACTACCAATCGTGAAATCTTCTCTGGACAAAATTTTCTTTCACAGCGTTGCGCTGGCGGCACTGGTGGGAATTTTGGTCTCGCTGCAGGCCTATGTGTTTCCGTTCACCGAAATCGTGGTGAAATAATTCCCAGCTGGTTACGTCAGTTGCCGCAACGTTTTCTCCAGTTCGGCGAGCCCGTCGATTTCCGCCACGGTATGCTGCAACGACTGCATGGCGGCAGCGACGTGCGTGAGGAAATGTTTGTGACCCTTTACCAAACCGAGAAATCCGTACGCACCTAACGCTTGCATCAAGCGTTGCATGGCGCAGAGCCTCAACTTGAGATCGAAATCGCCGTTGATTGCAAGACCCTTCTCGAGCTGACGACCGCGATAGTATGCCATCAACTCCGCGCGTTCGCTTTCCGGAAGATCGACATAGGGATCGTAGAGCAACGAAGCCAGATCGTATTCCGCAAGACCGGGCCGCATTCCCTGGAAATCGATCAGGTACGCCTGAGCGTTTCGGATGATGATGTTCTGCGATTGAAAATCGCGATGCACCAAGACTCTCGGGAATGATGCCAGGCGATCTGCGATTTCCTGTAGCGCAGGCAGGGACGCCAGCTGCGCGAGCTTTGCTTTGTCGATTTTGAAGTAACGGCCGAGGCAATTCTCGAAAAAATAATTCTGTTCCCACAGATAAAGCTCTGAATTGAATTCAGCCGGTAAATGCTGCTTCATCTCGATGCAAAGCGATTCGGACAAAGCGTGCAGTGTCGTGATTTGATCGAGCGCCGATTCGTAGAACGCGCGGCGGACGAGCCAGCTTTCATCGCGATAACTGTAGAGGTCGCGCTCACCAAGGTCTTCCAGCCAGATCAAACCTTCGTCAGCGTCGTGAAAGTAAATCTCGGGCACCCGAATCCGGTGCTCGGTTAGAAAGCTCGCGATCGTCACGTAGTGGCGATTTTCTTCCCGCTCCAGATTGTATTTTACCAAAATGAGCGCCTGCTCCTCCGAGCAACGGATCCGATAGAATTTGCGGTCTGATCCGCCTTTTTGAATTGGTGCGATTTTGATCTGGGCGACATCCAACCGCGGGAAATGCTTCCGCGTTCGTCGAACAAGCGTGTCGGTTCTCATAAATTCAAACGTTGATGTCGCGATGGATGCCACTCACCCTTTTTCGGGAGCGGACAATACAAGCCTCTAACCGGCTTTGGGAAGCAATTTCTGCATCTGGCCACAAAATTGTGTCTTCCAGAATCGCTTCCGCCCCGACGCGGCAGTTTCGTCCCACGACCGTGCAGCCGCGCAACCGCGCGCTCGAATCGACGATCGCGCTGCTCGCTATGCGCTCGGGCCATTCGCGCGTTTTGACGAAATCCGGTTTCCAATCGTCTCGCAAGATCGTGCGGTGCACTTCGAGATATTCAGCGCGCGAAGAGATGTTGAACCATTTTCCGTCGTCCATTACTACGCCGCCGATTCTGGCGCCCTGGCCTATCCAATCCCCAATGATCGGAATAAAGGAGATCTTTCTGTGCGGCGGAATTCGGTGGAAAATTGCCGAGTTCCAAACGGCGATGTTGGCGAAATCAAAATTTCCCGGGATGCCGTAACGGTTGCTGATGTCCACGACACGGTGATCGCGCAAAGCCACAGCTGCAGCCAAACCGGTGTGACGCAGAGCGAGCGTTACGTCATTTCCGCGACGAAAATGTTCCTGGATCAAAGGACGCAAATCGACATCCGTCAAAATATCGCCGCTGTACGTCAGGAATGGTTCGCTGCCGAGATGTCGTTCCGCGTTTTTAATGCCGCCGCCGGTTTCGAGCAGATCCGGTTCGTGAACAAGCGTGGTTGGAAAGCCAGCATACTCGCGCGCGACAAAGAAACTTTGGAATACTTCTGGATGCCGGTGCGTGTTGATGACGAATCTGTTCACTCCCACGCCTATCAAATGATCGAGGGCGAAAGTAACCAGCGGTTTTTGAAAAATGGGGATGAGCGGCTTCGGTAGCTCGTCGGTCAATGGACGCAAGCGCGTGCCTAAGCCCGCTGCCAAAACGAATGCCTGAGTGATTTCGTTCACGAGCAGAAAATCGAGAGATTCCTCGACTTCGCTCGGAATGACAAGCGAAGTGTTCCGTGGCGTTCGCTACCTCAGATACAGCGTCCGCGTGCCGAAGTCGATGATGCCGTGGTGCCGTCGCAGTGTTTCCGCGCCAAGCAACCCGGCGACCGGCGGTGATCCTTCCAACAATCCGTCGTGAATGAGTCCTTCCAGATCAATGACGCCCACGTCCCAGCCGATGATGTCGACCGAGCCGACGGTCAGCTTGCGGATGTGCGCCACGCGCACGCCGCGCTCTTTCAGATTCACAGCCGAGGAGCTATATGCCGTCTGGCGAGTGGCAATGCGCATTCGCCGGACAAACGAGCGGTGCAATAGCGTGGTGAACGATCCAGTATCGACCATGAGTTTTGCCGGTTTTCCGTTCACCGATCCGTTCACATACAGGTTGTAGCCATCGCTGACCTGAATCGGAACCGCGCGTAGCCCACGCCGATTGAAACCTGGCAAGCTTCCGAGGACATTTGGGTCGGTCTTCAGAATCAGTAATTGTTTTTCACAGTCGAGGACCGCTTGTGTCGGGAAAAGGATGTCAGCTCCAATGATCCCGTCGATCTGCGGTTCGTGCGCCATTCGCGCTGCCCGTGCAGAACCGCCGAGATCCACCGTGACCACCGGCTCATCGACGAGGGTTAAGCCGCCGATTCGCAGTTCGCGTGCGATCGCGACGTTATTGAATGCGCCGTTAATCTGAACGCGTGCCGGCAAACTCGATTCGGCCGTGATCGGTTTGAGTCGAAAATATTCGCGGCGATTCAGGGCGATGGCGCTGACGGGCGCACCGCTATCGACCGTTAGCCACGCGGGTTTGCCGTTGATGAAGGCGCGCAGCAACAAATGATTTTGTCGCGAGCGGACCAGCGGCAATGCTTCAAATTGCGGCGTTGTCCGGGCGAAAGCGCCATGCGGCGTAGCAGCGAATTCGATGACCAAAGCCAAAGCAGCGCAGCAAACCCACAGGAAGCGTCGTGCACGCGGCAGATGATTTGAGGTCATCGGTGGCGGGGAGATTACACGCTTCCTTTTTTCCCGTAAAATGATTTGAGCGGCTTTTTGGCATTGCGCGAGACACGCGCTTGATGATTAACTCTCCGCCAAATTCAAGGGATTCGATATGGCAAGCGCAGTTACCGAAGCACCTGTAGCCGAAGAAAAACTCGTTCGGGGACTTGGCTTGTTGGATTCCACGATGCTCGTGGCCGGCTCGATGATCGGTTCGGGAATTTTCATTGTGTCGGCGGACATTGCGCGACTGGTTGGCTCTGCCGGGTGGCTGCTTGTGGTGTGGGCGGTCACAGGCGTGCTCACGATCGTCGCTGCGCTCAGTTACGGCGAGCTCGCCGCAATGATGCCGCGTGCCGGCGGCCAGTATGTTTACCTGCGCGAAGCGTACAGTCCGCTGTGGGGATTTCTCTATGGCTGGACGCTATTCCTTGTGATACAGACCGGAACCATCGCCGCCGTCGCAGTGGCGTTTGCGAGGTTTCTCGGCGTGCTAACCGATGCAGTCTCGCCGACGCGATGGATTGTCCCGCCAATCATGCTCTCGCAGCGGTACGCGGTGAGCCTTTCGACACAACAGTTGATCGCGATCATCATCATCTTTTTGCTAACAATCGTAAACACGCGCGGGCTGGAATTGGGCAAATTGATCCAGAACGTTTTTACTTCTGCGAAAACGTTGTCGCTCGTGGCGCTGATCGCCCTGGGCATTTTCGTCGGACGCAACGCCGACGCGTTGCATGCCAACTTCGCGAATTTCTGGACGCCCACCGCAGTTTCCCCGATCACGTCGGATTTGCCGTTCGTTGGCGCTGTCTCTGCTGCTGGCGGTGCGCTTGGGATGTTGATCGCAGTTTGTGTTGGGCAAGTAGGCTCGCTGTTTTCGTCAGACGCATGGAACAACATTACGTTCACTGCTGGTGAGGTGCGCGATCCGCGGCGAAACATTCCGCTGTCGCTTTTCTTTGGCACGGCGTTGGTCATCACATTGTATTTGCTGGCGAATGTGGCTTATCTGTGCGTGCTGCCGTTGGACAAAATCCAGCATGCGCCCGATGACCGCGTCGGCACTGCCGCGATGGAGGTAATGTTCGGCGGTGCGGGGGCTGGGATTATGGCGGTCGCCATCATGATTTCCACATTCGGTTGTTGTAACGGGCTGATTCTCGCCGGAGCGCGTGTGTATTACGCAATGGCGCAGGATGGGTTGTTCTTTAAAGCGACAGCGCGGCTGAATTCTAAACACGTCCCGGCAACCGCTCTCGTGATGCAAGGAATCTGGACTGCAGCGCTCGTGCTCCCTCGCACGCGAAACGTTGATACAAGCGGCGCCGTCACTTACGGCAATCTTTACAGTAATCTGTTGGATTACATCATCTTCGCGGCTCTGATTTTTTACGTGCTGACAATTGCAGGGGTGTTCGTGCTCCGTCGAAAACGACCTGCTGCCGAACGTCCGTACCGCGCGTTTGGTTACCCGATTCTGCCGGCGCTCTACATGGTGGGGGCCACGGTCATCATGGTCGTTCTGCTCGCCTACAGAGCACAAACGACATGGCCGGGCCTCGTGATCGTACTCACAGGTGTGCCGATTTATTTTCTGTGGAAATTGTTCGGAAAAGAATCATCGCCAGCTTGACTTCGCAGGGTCATCCCGATTAGCACAGCGCAAAGGCACTTCGCTCATGAACCTGTTTCGACGAAAGAGCGTCACGCAACTTCAAGCCGAGGCGCTGACGGACCAACGCTTGAAACGCGCACTCGGAGCGACAAACCTGACAATGCTGGGGATTGGCGCGATCATCGGCACCGGAATTTTTGTGCTGACGGGCACCGTGGCGGCGCAGAACGCGGGGCCTGCAGTGGTTCTGTCATTCGTTCTGGCGGGCGTAGCCTCAATTTTTGCAGCGCTCTGCTACAGCGAGTTCGCCTCACTGGTGCCGATGGCCGGAAGCGCGTACACCTACGGTTACGCGACGCTCGGCGAACTTTTCGCCTGGATCATAGGCTGGGACTTGATTCTGGAATATGCTTTGGGCGCGGTCACCGTTTCCATCGGTTGGTCGGGGTATGTCGTGTCGTTTCTGCGGGACATCGGCATTCACATCCCTGCCCAATTGTCGGCCGCGCGCGGGACGCTCGTTACTCTGGCGGATGGAACCCAGGTCACCGCCATCTTCAATCTGCCAGCGGTCATCATCATTGCTATCGTTACGTTGCTGCTCGTGATCGGTATTCGCGAGTCGGCGAACGTCAACAACGTCATTGTGTTTGTAAAAGTTGCAGTCGTGCTGCTCTTCATCGTCGGCGCGGCTCACGCCGTGAATTCCGCTAACTGGCATCCGTTCATTCCGCCGAGCACTGGCACGCGCGGACATTTCGGCTGGAGCGGCGTGATGCAGGGCGCAGGGATCGTGTTTTTCGCCTACATCGGGTTCGACGCTGTTAGCACTGCGGCGCAGGAAGCAAAGAATCCGCAGCGCGACATGCCGATCAGCATCATCGGGTCCCTGTTAATCTGCACGGTGCTCTACATCGCGGTATCAGCAGTGGCGACGGGGATCGTGCCGTACCTGCAATTAGACGTACCGGACCCGATCGCTGTGGCGGCCGATCACGCTGGTGTCGGCTGGATGGCTTCCATAATCAAATTGGGCGCGATCGCCGGCCTC